>JAEUHO010000612.1 GCA_016795345.1 Planctomycetia bacterium
GTTCCGTCACGCGTCGTGCCCTTGGACGACGCGCGCCCGCGCCTTCCGCCTGCGTGCGAGGCCGCTGGGTCGCTCGGGGGGTCCCTCGTGATTCCGGAGGTGTTGCCGATGCGTCGTATGTCCCGCCAGCGCCGGCGTCCCGCCGTCGCGGGTGCCCTGTGGGTCCTCTCCTGCGCCACGCTCGCCGCCTGCGGCGGCGGTGGCGGCGGCGGTCCCGGGCCCGTGCCCGCGCCCGCCTCGATCGCGTACGCCCTGCCCCCCACCACGTGGGAGACGGGCGACGTCCTCCTCCCGCTCGCGCCCCAGGTGACGGGCGGCGCGCCCGACACGTTCGCGGTGGTGCCGGCCCTCCCCGCCGGCCTCACGCTCGAGCCGTCGTCGGGCATGTTGTCGGGCACGCCGACGACCCCGACGCCGCACACGGTCTACACCGTCACGGCCTCCAACGCGGGCGGCTCCGCGCAGACGACGCTCGACCTGACGGTCGTGCTCGCGCGCGCCGAGAACCTCGCCGCGAAGGACCCGGCGACGTTCACCGACGACGACATCCGCTACTTCCTCGGCCGCACGCACTTCTCGACGAAGACCGCGGAGTTCGACGCGGTGAAGGCCGTGGGCATCCCCGCGTACGTGGACGCGATGGTGGACGCGTCGGACGACACCAACGCGGCGCTCGAGAGCGCGGCCGCGGGGATGCTCGTCAACGCGACCGACCCCGTCGGCCTCGAGGGCGGCTTCCCGAGCCAGGCGCAGGTGGCCCGCTACTGGATGCACCTGATGCTGAACAACCCCCAGCCGTTCCAGGACGCGCTGGCGTTCTTCTGGCACGACCACTTCGCGTCGTCGACCGTCCCGGTCGAGTCCAACGCGACCTGGTTCATGACGCAGCAGATCAACCTCTGGCGGAAGCAGGGCTCGGGCAACCTGCGGTCGCTCCTGCTGGCGATGGCGCGCGACTCGATGATGCTCGTCTGGCTCGACGGCATCCTGAACACCAAGAACGCGCCGAACGAGAACTTCGCCCGCGAGTGGTTCGAGCTCTTCTCGCTCGGCGTCGACAACGGGTACACGCAGACCGACATCGTGCAGGCGTCGAAGGCCTTCACGGGCTACCGGCTGCGCTTCGACGCGACCACGGGCCAGGCGTTCACGCAGTTCGACACGAACCGCCACGACACGGGCCCGAAGACGGTGCTCGGCGTGACGATCCCGGGCCAGAACGTCACCGACGACTACCAGGCCGTCGTGGACATCACCATCGACAACCGGCCGGTCGCCGAGTTCATCTCGAAGAAGCTGTTCGAGTACTTCTGCTACGCGGGGCCGACCTCGGTCCCGACCGACGCCATGGCGGCCCTCCTGCGCGGGAACGGGTACGAGCTGAAGCCGCTCCTGAAGGCCCTGTTCAAGTCGGAGGCGTTCTTCTCGCCGAAGTCGAAGGAGGGGCGCGTGAAGGGGCCGGTGGAGCACCTCGTCGGCTTCTGCCGCGCCACGGGCCTGACGCCCATCGACAACAAGGCCGTCACCGACCCCGCGGCGTGGCCGCAGAACCTGCTCCGCACCGTGGACACGTTCCTCACGACGTGCGCGCAGCGCCCGTCGCAGCCGCCGTCCGTGAACGGCTGGCCGGTGTCCGAGGAGTGGCTGTCGGCCCAGAACATGCTGGACCGCGTCAACGGCGTCCGGGAGTGCATCCGCGACCGCACGGACCAGCTGGCCGCAAACGGCGGCGCGGACCCCGCGCGCGCGCTCCTCTCGGCGAACCCGACGTCGCTCGAGGCCGTGGACCAGCTCGCGCTGCTCCTCAACGTCAAGCTGACGGACGCCGAGCGCACGCAGCTCGCCAACTACCTCGACACGTCCTACAACGCGACGACGGGCGTCGTGACCCCGAGCCCCTTCAGCGCGAACAACGCCACCCACGTCTCCGAGCGGGTGCGCGGCCTCCTCTACATCCTCGTCCAGCACCCGACCTACGCGGTCCGCTGACCGGAGCCCCTTCCATGGCCCCCCGCACCCCCTCCTTCCGCCTCCCCCGGGACGCGTCGCGTCGCGACGTGCTCAAGCTCGCGCTCGGCTCCGCCGGCATCGCCGCGCTCGGCCCCGTCGTCGGCGGCCGCCTGCGCTCCGCCGCCGGCGCCCCGCTCGGCAACAAGCTGTTCGTGATGCTCTACCTCGACGGCGGCTGCGACACGCTCAACGCGGTCATCCCCAGCACGCTGTCGAACTACTTCGCGCGCCGCCCGACCATCCAGGTCCCGGACACGGCGTCGCTCGCGCTCACCGGCGGCCCCGGCACGACCGCGTACCGGCTCCACCCGGAGCTGCACACGGTCCGCGACCTGTGGAACGCGGGCGACGTGGCGCTGGTCCAGCGCGTCGGCTACCCGACGGCCAACCAGTCGCACTTCGAGAGCCAGGACATCTACGCGCACGGCGTGCGCGGCGACTTCGCCCCCCTCGGCATCGAGGAGAGCGGCTGGGTCGCGCGGTACGCCTCGTTGTACGCCCCGACGCCCATGGGCGCCGTGTCCATCGGCATGGGCCGGCCGAGCCACTTCGTCGGCGGGACGAGCAACCCGCTGCAGGTGGGCTCCCTCGCGTCGTTCAACTTCGCGGTGGACGGGACGTTCACGAACAACCACGCCTACCGCCTGCAGCAGGCGAAGACGATGCTCGCCAACTCGGTCGTCACCGGCACGCCCGCGGGCGTCCGCGACGCGATCGAGCAGGCCCACGACCTCTCGGGCCAGGTGCAGACCGCGCTGACGAACTACGAGACGTACCGCGCCGGCGCGGGCATCACGTACCAGAACCAGACGATCAGCCGCAACCTGAAGGACGTCGCCGCGCTCGTCCACGGCGGGTTCGAGACCCGGATCTTCTACACGGGGTTCGGCGGCTTCGACACCCACGGCGACCAGGGCGCCGCCACCGGCAACCAGGCCACGCTCTTCCAGCGGCTCGACGACGCGATCCTGTCGTTCTCGACCGACATGAAGAACCTCGGCCAGTGGGACAACGTGGTGATCGGCATCTTCACCGAGTTCGGGCGCCGCAACTACGAGAACGGCTCCGCGGGCACCGACCACGCCGAGTCGTTCTCGGCGATCCTGCTAGGCGGGGCGGTGAACGGCGGCCTGTACGGGCCCGCCCTCACCGACACCCACCTCGCCGGCGAGACGGTGCCGTACGGCGTGGACTTCCGCGACCTGTGGCGCGAAGTGGTCAACGACCACCTCGGCGCCGCCGCGGGCCCCGTGTTCCCCGAGGCGCAGCCCATCAACACCGTGCTCGGAGTCGTCTGACCGTGCGCACCCTCCCCCGCCTCGCGACGTTCGTCCTCGCCCTCGCCGCCGCCGCGCTCGTCGCGTGCGGCGGCGGAGGGGGCGGCGGAGGCGGCGGGGGCGGTGCGCCGACGTCGCTCGCCTACCCCGCCGACCCGGCGCTCTACCGGGTCGGCGTGCCCGTCGCCGCCAACGTCCCCGTCGTCGGCGGCGGCACCCCCACCGCGTACGCCGTGGTCCCCGGGCTGCCGGCGGGCCTCGCGTTGCACCCCTCCACCGGCGTCGTCAGCGGCACGCCGCTCGCGACCGCCGCGACCGCCGACTACGTCGTCACCGCGAGCAACGCGTCCGGTTCGGCCCAGACGACCCTCACGCTGAACGTGGGCGCCGCGCTCCCCGCGACCATGGTCGCCCTCGAGCCCGGCTTCGACGCCACCGTCGTGAAGTCCGGGCTCGCGTCGCCCGTCCGCATGGCGCAGGCGCCGGACGGCCGCCTCTTCTACAACGAGCTCTCCACGGGGAACGTCCGCGTGATCCTCCCCGACGGCACGCTCGTGCCCACGCCGGTCGCGACCCTCGCGATCCTCGCCGGCAACCACCAGGGGCTGCTCGGCCTCGCGCTCGCGCCCGACTTCGCGACGTCCAACGAGCTGTTCGTCTACGCCGCCGTCCCCGCCGCCATGCCGCACCCCGACCGCAACCAGGTCGTGCGGTTCACCCTGACGGGCAACGTGGCGACCTCCAGCGCGGTCGTCGTCGACGACCTCCCGCTCGGCACGCTGCAGAACGGCGGCGAGGTGCTGTTCGGCCCCGACGGCCACCTCTACGTCTCGCTGGGCGACACGAACGTCGAGGCGCTGGCCCAGACGCCCGGCGTGCTGCCCGGTCGCATCCTCCGCTACACCCGCGCCGGCGGGATCCCCGCGGACAACCCGACGCCCGCGAGCGCCGAGTGGTGCCGCGGGCTGCGCAACACGTTCGGGATGGCCTTCCACCCGAGCACCGGCGGCCTGTTCGGCGTCGACAACGGGCCCAACAACGACGACGAGCTCAACTTCCTCGTGGCGGGCAAGGACTTCGGCTGGCCGTCCCCGGTCGCCGGCGGGACGGCGGGCCTCCGCCTCCGGCTGTGGGCCGAGGTGATCGCGCCGACGTCGGTCGCGTGGCAGACCGGCGGCGCCTTCGGGGCCGCCTACGACGACAACCTCTTCCTCGCGGGCTACGTGAACGAGGAGCTGCTGCGCCTCGAGATGTCCGGCGCGTCGTTCGTCGACGTGGACGCGGAGAGCGTGTTCGCGAAGTGGGCGGTCAACAACATCGTGAACAAGCCGCTGCACGTGCTCCGGGCCTCCGACGGCGCGCTGCTCGTCTCGACGTTCGACAGCATCTACCGGATCGCGAAGGCCCCGTGACGCGCGGGCGGCGCCGCGGCCCCGATCCGGCCGGCCCGGGCTCGCCGTCCCGCGCCCCCGCGGGACACTCCCCGGGCACGCACCCCGGGAGCCCGCCATGCCGACCGCCCGCCCGATCCTCGGCGCCCTCGCCTTCGTCGTCGCGTGCGAGGCGGTCGGGCTCGCGGGCGCGGCGGTCACGAACCCGGGCTCCGACTGGTACCGCGCGCTCGCGAAGCCGCCGTTCCAGCCCCCGGCCTGGGTGTTCGGGCCGGCGTGGACGCTGCTGTACGCGCTGATGGGCGTCGCCGCGTGGCGCGTGTGGCGGCGCCGCCCGGCGCCGGGCACGCGGCGGGCCCTGGGCCTCTTCGGCGCGCAGCTGGCCCTCAACGCGGCCTGGTCGCCCGTCTTCTTCGGGGCCCACGCGATCGGCGCCGCGCTCGCGATCCTCGTCGCGTTGACCGCGCTCGTCGCGTGGACGATCGTCGCGTTCCGCCGCGTGGACCGCCCGGCCGCGGCGCTGCTCCTCCCCTACCTCGCGTGGCTCCTGTTCGCGACGACGCTGAACGCGTCGATCCTGCGGCTCAACGGCTACAAGGCCACTTCGGCTCAGGACGTG
>JAEUHO010000068.1 GCA_016795345.1 Planctomycetia bacterium
GAGGAACGAGCCGCCGCGGATCCAGAAGCCGCCGTCGTAGCCGGCCTGGCCCGCGCCGCCCACGAGGCCGGCATCGGCCTTCGACGAAGCGAGATAGGCGTCGACGGCCGACTGCACCTCGCGCGACGACGTGTCGGCGAGTGCCGGAGCGGCGAACGAAGCCAGGGCGACGACGCCACCGGCGAGGAACAGACTGCGCATAAGGGACCCTCCCAGGTCAGTGCGAAGACACGAACAGGAGCGATACGTACGACGAACCGCGCGCAACCGCACGGAACGCCGTGACGGACGTCAGATTAAGGGGGCGGGGCCCCCACGTGAACACATCGGTGGGGCGGCGGCCGATCCGAACCCGGGGGCCCCCGGGAACCCCCACCCGATCGCAAACATCGCGCGAACACGCGATCTCTGGCATCCCTCCGACGCCGGCGTCGACCGGATCGGTGGGCGCCCTCGCCGATCCCGGCCACCGTCCTCACGCTCCACAACCTCACCTCGTTTCGCCTGCGCCGCGACGCCAACGCGCATTCGCCGACTCCTCCCCCTCGAGTCGCGCCGGGCCTCGGGTTGCTCGCCTTGGGAGCGAGCGCCGGAGTCGCCGCGCGAGCCACCGGACCGTGGCAGCGTGCAAACGGAGACGCCCGACCGAATGCTCGGCCGGGCGTCTTCGAGATCGTCCCTGACGGCGATCTGCCGCTCGCGTCGCTGGGACGCGAGGCCCGTTCGGTTCTAGGGGTCTGCGCGCGGCCCGGCGGAGCGCAGGAGCCGCAGGGCGTTGAGCCCCCTTGTCGCCCTCGAATCGCGCCGGGCCTCGGGTTGCTCGCCTTGGAAGCGAGCGCCGGAATCGCCGCGCGAGTCAACTCAGTGGCAGCGTCAAAAGAACGACGCCCGGCCGATGAACGGCCGGGCGTCGAGGATCAGAACAACCGCGCGATCGTCAGAGCGCGAGCTGCCACTGCAGTCGGACCAGCACGCCGTCGCCGTCGCCCGTGGGCTCGTAACCGGCGTAGGTGTCGGCCAGGCCGTGGCCGTTCTGCTCGCCGGAGATGAACGCCGCATCGAGGGTGACCTTGTCGGCGTGCCCGTCGATGTAGTAGTTCACCGCGACGCCGATCTCGGAGCCGCCGATCTCGCCGTTGTCCGGGCCGCCCTCGTAGTACGAGTAGCGCGCCGCGACCTCCCAGGCCGTGCCCGGGAAGAGGTAGCCGACCTGCGCGAGGTAAGCGAAGCCGGTGATGTCGAGCCCGACGCCGTTCGAGGCGTCCCAGTCGGTGGCCTGGTAGGCGAGGGTCGCGGAGAGGCCGCCCCAGGCGAAGGCCGCGTCGACGCCCCACGTGAGGCGGTCGGCGTACTTCACGAACGGGTTCTCCTGCTGATGGTCGGTGTAATAGTGCGCCCACGCGCCCACCGAGGCCGCCCACTCGCACTCGTGCGAGCGCAGCGCGCCTTCCTCGTAGCCGAGGTGGCCCTTGATGTCCCAGTTCACGCGCGCGCCGTACGCGAAGCAGTCGCTCGTCTCGCCGTCGAGCACGTTGCGGTGCACGGGACCGTCGCCGTTGGTGACGGTGACCATGTACTGCCACTCGCCGTCGCAGCCGAACGCGCCGTGGAGCATGGCGCCGTAGTCACGGTTGCGGTCGGTGTAGCCGGGCATCACCTGGCCGAGGAACGCCGACGCCATCGAGACGTCCACGAACTGCTGCATCTCCGGCGGCGTCATGAGCTGGCGCGTCGTCGGCGTCTTCACGAGGCCCATGCGGAAGATCGCGTACGGGCTCGTCTCGTACTCGATCCAGCCCTCGCGCAGCGTGCCGTAGAGCTCGGACGGCGACACGGAGGTGTCGAGCCGCGCGCCGGCGTCCGGGAAGATCCCGCCGTACAGCTGGGTCGTGAACGACCTCGCGCCCACCTCGTTCTGGTACCACGCGCCGCTGTGGCCGAACTCGAGCTCGGCGTAGTAGTGGACGTCGCAGGTCGCGTCGCCCGAGAACTTCAGCGTGGCGCGCGGGAGCGAGAAGCCCGACAGGTCGCCGCCGGGGCTCGGCTCGGACGCGGTGTCGTCCCAGTCGAAGCCCTCCCAACGCGTCTGCAGCGTCAGGTTGATCTTCAGGAGGAACGAGCCGCCGCGGATCCAGAAGCCGCCGTCGTAGCCCGCCTGGCCCGCGCCGCCGACGAGCGAGGCGTCGGCCTGCGACGAGGCGAGGTAGGCATCGACCGCCGACTGCACTTCGCGCGACGACGGATCGGCGAGCACCGGGGACGCGAACGCCGCCAGGGCGAGCGCGCCGCCGGCGAGACCCAACGAGACCAACGACCGCATGAACACCTCCATGGGGCCCGAGCGGGCCCGGCGACGGTGTTGTAGCGGTCGCGGGCCCCGGAGGAAAGGGCCCCTCGTCCCCCCCGGGGGGGCGGGTCAGCGCGCGCCGAGGACGACGGAGACCGACACCTCGGCCCCGTCGCGCAGCAGCTTCACGACCACGGCGTCCCCCGGGCGCCGGGCGGCCAGCGCCTTCGCCAGGTCGCGCAGGTCCTTCACGACCACGAGCCCAACCGCGGTGATCGTGTCCCCGGCGCGGATCCCCGCCTTCGCCGCGGGCCCCCCCTCGGACACCTCCGCCACCACGACGCCGCCGACGTCGGACCCGCGGGCGGGGACGAGGCCCAGCGCCGCCCGCGCGCGCTCCACCTTCGGCGGGTCGGTGTACGCGACCCGTGCGTCGAGGTCGCCGAGCACGCGGACGACGTCGCGCGCGAGCGAGGTCACCTGCGCCCCGCCCTCGGCGTTCACGGTCTCCCAGGTGTCGCGCGGCGTGTGGTACTCCGGGTGCAGCCCCGTGAAGAAGAAGAGGACGGGGATGCGCTTGCGGAAGAACGACGTGTTGTCGGACGGCGCGACGCCCTGCGGGTCCCACGCGAGCGTGAGGCCGTACGGGGCGTTCGCCGTCTCGACGAGCGCCTGCAGCCCCGCCCCCGTCCCGACGCCGCCGATCTCGAGCTTCCGCTGCGGGTCGTAGCGCCCCACCATGTCGAGGTTCACCATGGTGACGATCCGCGCCAGCGGCACCGTGGGGTGCTCGACGAAGTGCTCCGAGCCGAGCAGGCCCAGTTCCTCGCCCGAGAACGACAGGAAGAGCACCGACCGGCGCGGCGGCGCGGCCGCGAGCGCCTCCGCGATCTCGAGCAGCGCCGCCGTCCCCGACGCGTTGTCGTCCGCGCCCGGGTGGACGCTCCCCTGCGCCGTCGGCCCCCCCGCGCTGCCGAACCAGCCGCGGCCGACGTGGTCGTGGTGCGCCCCCACCACGACGACCTCGTCGCGCAGCGCGGGATCGCGGCCCTCGAGCATCGCGGCGACGTTGCGCGCGTTCTTCGCCTTGCTCCGCTCGAACGCGGTCCGCAGCCGCACGGTCGTCCCGGGCACCCGGCGCGACGCGGGCCTCGCGGTCCCGCCCGCCTCGATCTCCGCCTGCAACGCCGCGATCCCGCGCCCGAGCGGCGCAAGGAGCGCGTCGGCCGTCGCCTTCGAGACGAACGCGACCGGCAGCAGCGCGCTCCCCGGCGTCACGCCCACCGTCTCGCTCCAGTGCAGCAGCGGGTCGCGGTCCGCCGTCCCGGTGCCGCGGTCGTTGACGATCAGCAGCGCGGCCGCGCCCCGCTCGCTCGCGCGCGCGAGCTTCGCGCGGAACGTGGCGTGCTCGCTGAAGCCGCCCGCGCGCGCCGGCTCGCGCCGGATCACGAGCACGACCTTGTCCGTCACGTCGAGCCCGGCGTAGTCGTCGTAGCCGCGCGCCGGGTCCACCACGCCGAAGCCCGCAAACACGAGGTCGCCCGCGGCGGCGGTGCTCGGGCTCATCGCCATCGGGTTCCAGTCGCGCTCGACCTCGAAGGACCGCGAGGCCCGGCCGCCGACGACCTCGAGCGTGTTGCCGGGCGCGAGCCGCGGGAGGTCGATGGTGAACGGCTGGAAGTACGTGCCGTCCGGCCCCGCGGGCGCCAGCCCGAGCCGCCGCAGCTCCGCGGCGACGTACGCCGACGCGGCGAACGCGCCCGGCTCGATGGACATCCGGCCCTCGAGGTCCGGCGACGCGAGGTGACGCACGCGCGCCCGGAACTCGTCCGCCGTCACGGCGGGGGTCCCAATGGGCGCGGGCGCGGGCGCGGCCGGTGCCGGCGCCGCGGCGGGCTCGCCCGCGCCGGCGGGGCGCCCCGTCAAGAGGAGCGAGGCGGCGAGGAACGACGCGGCGGCGACCCCGCGCGGGACGGACGGGAAGGCCATGGCGCGCTCCGGCGACGAGGCGACGATGGAAACGTCGCGGAGGGGCCCCCGCCAGCGGATTCCGCGCGCGGACGGCGCCGTCGGGACAGGGTAGGGTAGGCGCCGTGCGCCTCCGCCCCCGCCGCTCGCTCGCGTGCCTCGCCGTCGTCGCGCTCGCGGCGACGACGGTCCGCGGCGACGAGGCCCCGAGGACGTCCGCGCCGGACCGCGCCGCCGAGGCCACCGCGGCGGCGGTCGAGGCCGCGGTACGCGAGGCCCGGGAGCTCCTGCGCGCGGACCTGCCGGCCGCGGCCGCCGGGCGCCTCGAGCCGGTGGTCGCGGGGATCCCGGGCGCGGGGCCCGCGTGGACGACGCTCGGCGAGGCCCAGCGCAAGCGCTGCCAGCTCGCGCTCGCGCGCGCGGCCTTCGAGCGGGCGCTCGAGCTCGACGCCGCCGACCCGGCCGCGCGGGCGGGCCTCGCCGACGTATTCCTCCAGTCCGGCGAGCCCGACGCCGCGCTCGCGACGGCGCAGGCCGGCATCGACGCGATGGCCGCGGCCGGGACCGACGACGGGCGACCCTGGCGCGCGAAGGCCCTCGCATTGATCGAGCTGCGCCGGTACGACCTCGCGGCGGAGGCCGGGCTGCGCGCGACCACGTTGTGCCCGGACGACCCTCGGTGCGCGGAGGCCTATGCGTCCGCGTTGTTCCGGGCCGGCCGGATCTCGGCCTGCCGCCGCGAGTACCAGCGCGCGGTGGCGCTCGACCCGCGCACCGAGGACGCCAACATGCGCCTCGGCAACGGCTTCGGCCCCGACCTGCGCGGGAAGCCCTGGAAGGACGGCGACGACCGGCCGCGGTTCGAGGCCGCCCTCGCCGCGTGGGACCGCGGCGACCTCGACGACGCGATGCGGCGGTTCCTCGACCTCGCGGCCGCGAGCCCGCAGGTCTACAAGTACCGCCTCGGCCTCGGCCTGTCGCGCGTCTCGATCCGCCGCCGCAACGAGGCGTTCCTCGGCGGCGACGCGCCGGCGCTCTACGCGCGCCTGCCGGGGCCCGAGGTCGAGGGCCTCGACGACGTCGTGCTGGGGTACGGACGGCTGCGGCCGGCGGAGCAGCACGTCGTGCGGGTCGCCGTCGCCCCGTCGAGACGGTGGGTCGCCGCGCTCCGGGCCGCGGGCGCGTCGCACGAGGTGGTCCCGCTGGCGGGCGAGATCACGGACGCGCCGAGCCGGCGGGGCCTCGAGGGCAAGGCGTCGTTCGACGGGCGGTGGTACGCGCACCTCCGCGGCGTGGGCGGGTCCGACGGCGCGACCGGCGAGGAGAAGCTGCGCGAGGCCGCCGAGTTCGGCTTCAACACGTTCGCGCACGAGTGGGGCCACCAGCTGCACCGCCACGGCCTCTCCGCGGAGCAGCAGGCGCGGGTCGGCGACCTCTACCGCGCGGCCGTCGCCGCGAACGCCTGCCTCGACTACTACGCGGCGAGCAACGAGGACGAGTACTTCGCCCAGGGCTACGAGGCGTTCGTGTCGGTCCTCAAGCGGGGCTGCCTGCCGGAGACGGCCCGCCACACCCGACGGGAGCTCGCGCGACGCGATCCCGCGCTCTACGACTTCCTCCTGGGCGTGCTCGACACGTCGCACGAGTCGCCCGACGTCGAGGACGCGCTGCTCGCCCTCGCGCGGGGCGCGCCGCCGGTGGTGCGGCCCGAGCCCAGCGAACGCTGACCGCGGGCCCGACGGAGCGGGGCCCGGCCCCAGCCGGGCACGGGAACGCGAACGGTCCCCGGGCCGCGCCTACCGCAGGAACAGCCGCTCGTAGCCGAGGGCGGGCTCCGGGTCCTTCGGGTCGAGCCCGAAGCCCGCGAGCACCGCGCCCACCAGCTCGCCCGGGTTGGCGAAGACGCTGGCGTACGCGTCGGGGACGTTGAGCGCCCCCGCGACCTCGCCCGCCAGGACGGCGTACCCCGGCAGGTCGATCACCACCGCGCCCTGCGGCACGGGCAGCTTGGCGATGCGGCGGAACGCCTGCAGCACCGCCCAGCGGAGCTTGAGCCGGCCGGCCTCGTCCGCCGCGTCCCATCGGGCCTTCACGAAGGCGACGAACCGGTGCATGCGCGCGTACACGCGGCGCACGAGGGCCCCGCTCGCGTCCATGGTCGCGCGGACCTGCGGGCGCACCGCGAGCCGCTGGCCCTCCGTGGGGACCAGCTCGCTGTTCCGGGCGATCCCGACGAGGAACACGGCGAGCTCCTCGAAGGCGTCGAGCGCGTTGCCGCTCACCGCCGGCGCGGGGTCCGACGAGAACGTGTCGGCCTTGCGGGCGAGCACGCGCGCGACCACCGCGCCCCAGCCCTTCTTCGCGCCGGACGTGCGCTCGGTCAGCGCCGTCGAGAACCCGGCGGCGAAGGTGCGCAGCGCGTTCGCGTCCGCGGCGGCGCCGGGCGCGGGCCGCAGCTTGTCGAAGTCCACGGCCAGCTGGTCGAACCAGCGCTTCTCGGCGTCGGGCATCGTCGGCCAGGCGTTCTCGACCTCGTCGCGGAGCGCGGTCTCGTCGGCCATCGTCAGGCCGACGTCCTGCGTGGCCTCGAGCGCGTCGACGAACGCGTCGAGCAGGCCCCGCTGGAGCGGGATCTCGCCCTCGACGAGCACCTCGCCCGCCTTCCCCTCGCGGAACTGCGGGTCGAACATCCGCCCGTCGCCCTTCGGCGCCGGGGCCGGTGCCGGGGCGGACGGCTCGTCCGCGGCCGCGGGGAGCGCGGGCGCGAGCAGGAGGGCGACGAGGGCGAGGCGGACGTGGGGGGAGTTCATGGTCGGAGAGCGCCGGGCCCCGCCATTCTCGCACCGATCCCGCGGGCTACCATGCGCCCGCCATGCCGCCCCCCGCCGCGACCCCGTCCCCGACCCCGCCCCACGACTTCTCCGCCGGCTACACCGGCCCGGTCCGGGCCCCGCGCGGCGCCGAGCGGACCTGCGCCTCGTGGACCCTCGAGGCCCCGTTCCGGATGCTCCAGAACAACCTCGACCCCGAGGTCGCCGAGGACCCGCAGCGCCTCGTCGTCTACGGCGGCACGGGCCGGGCCGCGCGCTCCTGGCGCGACGTCCGCTCCATCCTCGCGACCCTCGCGCGGATGAAGCCCGACGAGACCCTCTGCGTCCAGTCCGGGCGCCCGGTCGCCGTCTGGCGCACCCACGAGGACGCGCCCCGCGTGCTGATCAGCAACAGCCAGCTGGTCCCCGGCTGGGCCACGTGGGACGAGTTCCGCCGCCTCGAGGCCCTCGGCCTCACGATGTACGGGCAGATGACCGCGGGCTCGTGGATCTACATCGGCACCCAGGGCATCGTCCAGGGCACCTACGAGACCTTCGCCGCGTGCGGCCGCGCGCACTTCAACGGAGACCTGACGGGCCGCCTCGTCGTCACCGGCGGCCTCGGCGGCATGGGCGGCGCCCAGCCGCTCGCCGCGACCATGGCCGGCGCCACCTTCCTCGCCGCCGACGTGGACGGCTCGCGCATCGACAAGCGCCTCGCCACCCGCTACCTCGACCGCCGCATCGACGACCTCGACGCCGCGATCACCGCCGCGGTGGCCGCGCGCGACCGCGGCGAGGCGGTCTCCATCGGCGTGTGCGCCAACGTGGTGGACCTCCTCCACGCCCTCGAGCGCCGCGGCATCGTCCCCGACGTGCTCACCGACCAGACCTCCGCCCACGACCCGCTCAAGGGCTACGTGCCGCCGGGCCTCGCGTACCCCGACGCGGTCGCGCTCCGCGAGCGGGACCCGAAGGGCTACGTCGCGCGCTCCCTCGCGGGCATGCGCACGCACGTCGAGGCCATGCTCCGCCTCAAGGACGCCGGCGCGGTCACGTTCGACTACGGCAACAACCTCCGCGGCGGCGCGACGCAGGCCGGCTGCGCCGACGCGTTCCGCATCCCGGGCTTCGTGCCCGAGTACATCCGCCCGCTGTTCTGCCTCGGCAAGGGGCCGTTCCGCTGGGTCGCGCTCTCCGGCGACCCCGCCGACATCGCGCGCACCGACCGCCTCGCGCTCGAGCTGTTCCCCGGCGACCCCTACCTCGCGACGTGGATGAAGATGGCGGGCGAGCGCATCGCGTTCCAGGGCCTGCCGGCGCGCATCTGCTGGCTCGGCCTCGGCGAGCGCGCGCGGCTCGGCCTCGCGATGAACGACCTCGTGCGCAAGGGCGAGCTGAAGGCGCCGATCGTGATCGGCCGCGACCACCTCGACACCGGCAGCGTCGCGAGCCCGTACCGCGAGACCGAGGCGATGAAGGACGGGAGCGACGCCATCGCCGACTGGCCCGTCCTCAACGCGCTGATGAACACGGCCGCGGGCGCGACGTGGGTCTCGCTGCACCACGGCGGCGGCGTCGGCATCGGCGCGTCGATCCACGCGGGCATGGTCGTGGTCGCGGACGGCACCGAGGCCGCGGCGCGCCGGCTCGAGCGCGTGCTCACGTGCGACCCGGGCATGGGCGTCGTGCGCCACGCGGAGGCGGGCTACGAGGCCGCGCAGGTGTTCGGGAAGCGCCACGGGGTGGACCGGCCGGACGCGAGGTGACCATGGCACGCAAGGCGATCGACCTGCTGGTGCACGACGCCGCGCAGGTGGTGACGGTCGATGGAGGGGGAAGCGGGCCCGCGCGGGGGACCGCCGCCATGAACGACCTGCGGGTCGTCGAGGGCGGGAGCGTCGCGGTCCACCGCGGGAAGGTGCTCGCGGTCGGGCCGAGCGAGGACCTCGACGAGACCTTCGCGCCCGCGCGGCGCCTCGACGCGTCGGGCTGCGCGGTCCTGCCCGGGTTCGTGGACGCGCACACGCACCCCGTGTTCGCGCGCTGGCGCGACGACGAGTTCGCGCGGCGCTGCCGCGGCGAGACGTACGCGCAGATCCTCGCGGCGGGCGGCGGGATCCTCGCGTCGGCGAAGGTGCTCCAGCGGACCGACGTCGAGGCGCTGGTCGCGCACCTGCGCCGCGTGTTCGACCACGTGCTGCTGCACGGCACGACGACGCTCGAGGCCAAGTCGGGCTACGGCCTCACGACGGAGGCGGAGCTCTCGAGCCTCGAGGCGCTCCGGCTCGCGAGCCGCGGCGCGCCGCTCACGGTGGTGCCGACGTTCCTCGGCGCGCACGCGCTGCCGAAGGAGCACGAGGCGAAGCGGTCGGTCTACGTCCGCGAGGTGACGCACGGGATGCTGCCGCTCGTCGCGAAGGCGCGCCTCGCGGAGTTCTGCGACGTCTTCTGCGAGACCGGCGCGTTCACGCCCGCCGAGACCGCGACGATCCTCCGCGCGGCCGCGCGCCTCGGGCTCAAGGGCTAGGTCCTCGCCGACGTGTTCGGCGACTCGGGCGGCGCGGCGCTCGCCGCGCGGCTGAAGGCCACCTCCGCCGAGCACCTGGGCGGGACGGGCCCGGCGGGGATCCGCGCGATGGCGAAGGCGGGCGTCGTGCCGGTGCTGCTGCCGACGACGAGCCTGTTCCTGAGGCTCGCGGGCAAGCCGGACGCGCGCGCGATGATGGAGGCGGGCTGCGCGGTGGCGCTCGCGACCGACTTCAACCCGGGCTCGTCGCCGACGGCCAACCTCGCGTTGTCGGCGGCGCTCGGCTGCACGATGCTCGGGATGACGCCCGAGGAGGTCGTCACGGCGATCACGCGCAACGCGGCGGCGGCCGTGGGCCGCTCCGCGACCGCGGGGCGCATCGCGGCGGGCCGGCCGGCCGACCTCGTCGTGCTCGACGCGCCGTCCTACGTGCACCTCTCGTACCGCCTCGGCACCAACCTCGTGCGCGACGTCGTCCGCGGCGGCGCGATCGTGGTCCGCGACGGCCGCCGCGTCCCGGCCTGACCGGCGACCCGGCGCGTCGCACGTGCCGTGCACCTCACCCGACAAGCAGCACGTAGCCGAGGGCGGTGGCCAGGATCACGGAGAAGCCGAGGAGGCCGACGGGCAGGAATTGGCGGAACCCGAATCGGACGACCGCACCCTGCTGATCGCGGAGCTCCGCCCGGTCGGTCAGCATCTCCGCCAACGGCCCGGACGTGGCGGCAGTCAGGAAGAGGCTGCTCCCGGCGCAGACGGCCAGCGCGAGCCCGACGTAGACGACCACCGGGTCGTACGCGGTCGCGAGCCCGTCCGCGACCCCGAGAAGCGCCGCCATGCTCGGCCCTGCGGACAGGAGCCCGGTCAGCAGCGCGGCGGCGACGAGGAACGCGGTCAGCCGGACGGAGGCGGGCGCGTCCCAAGCGGCGAGGTGTCGCGCGGCCTCGTCGAGGACGCCGCTCGCCTGCACCGCACCGACCATCACGAAGAGCCCGAGGAAGTACAGGACGGCCTCGATGTCCACGCGGTGCCGGACCAGCGCCTCCCCCAACCTCGGACGCAGGAGGAGCGCGACGCCGGCGCCCAGCCAGCAGATCAGCTCCGGGCCGATCCCGGACTCGCGGGGGACGAGGAGCCAGGCCGCGAGCAGTCCGCACTCGATGACGAGCGCGCCGATCAGTAGCGGGCGGTCGATCGCGACGTTCCGATGGAGGCGCCGCAGGACGGCGAGCGCGACGCGGTGGACGGTGACGTCGTCGTCCGCGGCCCGGTCGGGCCGCACGACGAACGTCGTGACCGCCAAGAACGCCGCCAGCGCCGCGGCGGTCGGCGGGCCGGCGTGCATCAGGTACTCGCCGAAGGCGAGCCGTCCGCCGCCGAGGAGGAGGATGGCCGGGAAGTCGCCGATCGGCGTCGCGGCGCCCCCGAGGTTGCACGCGACCAGGAGCGCCCCGAGCGTCCACGACGCGAATCGTTGGTCCACGCCGAGGAGACGCAGCAGGCGGAGGAGGACCGGCAGCACCAGGAGCAGCGCCGTCAGGTTGTTGACGAGCCCGCTGACGAGGTACATCCCGGTCGCGAAGAGGAGCAACAGGCGCCGCGGGCGGGCACGGCTCGCCACCGCGAAGGCGACGGCGAGCCGCCCGAAGACGCGCGTGGAGGCCAAGACCTCGGTCAGGAGGCCGAGCCCGACGAGGATCAGGATCACGTCCCACGGCACGCGGGCGAAGAGGACCGCCGTCGTCGCGACGCCACCGAGCGACGCCACCAGCGCGGCCACGGCCGCGCCGCACAGGATGACGAGGATGCGGTGGGACGGGATCAGCGCCTGGGCGGCCAGGGCGGTCAGCAGCACGGAGGTGAGCACGACCTGCGGCGCGGTCACGCGTCCCCCACGACGGTCGAGAAGTCGCGGACCGTCGTCTCGGCGAGCCATCGGGGGTAGACGTCCGGCGGTCGCCCGAGCACGTCCCACCCGAGGACCGTCCGAAACAACGTGCGGACATCCGGGCCGCTAACCCGGAGCCACGCAGGCACGACGAACGTGGCCGCGCCTCGGCGGCCGTACAGGAACGTGAGCAGCGCCGCGCGCCGTCCCGCCCAGCGCGCCCAGTCGGCCGCGGGGACGACCTCCGTCGCCGCGCCGTAGCTCGCGGCGCAGCGCGCCCAGTCCACCTCCAGTTCGCTGACCGCGAGCACGCCGAGGCGCGTCCCGCCGAGGAGCGGGAGCAGGGCGTCGAGGGCGTCCGCCTCGACGCCGACGACGAGCAGGGACGTCGCGCCACGGAGCGCGGTGGCGACCGCCTCGGGCCCCGGGGCCGGCGTCGGGCTGCCGGCAAGTCGCGCCGCGGCGACCGCGTCGAGGACGGCGTACCGACGCCCGAGCGTCGCGCGCAACTCGACGATCCCGGGCTCGCCCGCCGCGGCGAACACCTCGTCGACGATGAGCCGCGAGGTGGTGAGCATCCCGAGTTCGCCGGCCGCGGAGTGGAACGCGCGGCCGATCCCGCCGACCGAGATCATGGCGCCGCCGACGGATCGAGCAACGCCCCCAACAACGCGACGCAGGCCGCGTTGGCGAGCGCGTGATGCGCCGGCCCGTCCACGAGGCAATCCGCCATTGCTCGGAGCGCCGAAGGGTCGTCCGGTGCGAGTGCGCGGAGCGGCTCGAGCGGGAGCGCGAGGGGATACGTCCCGTCCACCTGCGACGCGACGTGGGGCGGGAGGTGCATCCTGACGGGCTCGACCGGCCCCTGCGACGACGCGTGCGCTCCCCGGCGTCGCACCAGTTCGGCGAGCAACGCGAGGAGCACGAAACTGCTCCCTCGATGGTGTGCGGGGCCCTCGTCGAGGATCACACGCACGACGAACTCTCGATCACGCTCGTCTGGGACCCAGGGCTCCAGCGCCGCCGCGACCACCTCCGGTCGCATGAACGACGTAGGATCCGAGCGGTCGCGTCGTCGCCCCGAGGGCGACGTCCCGCCATCGCGATCCGGCGGGCTCGGGGGGGGATCGGGACCGATGTGCATGGGGCCTCCCGGCGGAGCATACAGGATCGAGCGGCTCGGGCGGAACGGCCGTCTGACGCGTCCGGCACGGACGGCAGCGCATGCGCGGGACGCGCGGGGCGGCCCCGAATCGCCCGGGCACCGCGCCCAGGGGAGCCCGCCTCCGCGGTCGTAGCCGGACGCTCGACGTCGATAGCGGACGACCGAGCGACGACGGCGGGCTCACCCACGCGGAGCCGTGTGCGCGACGATCTCGATGGCCCGGGGTCGCGGCGGCGCGTCATCCGCGTTCGTCGTGCCCGCAGGCGAGGCAGAGCCGGGCCTGCGGCGACCTACGGAGGTGCGTGCACCGCGGGCAGAGGTTTAACGTCACCTCCGCCGCGTGCTCGCGGAGGATCCGCGCCGCGATCGCGGCGCGGGCCCGCGGCCACCCGGCCGCGAGCGCCGCGCGCACCTCCGGGTCGTCGCCGCCGGCCCATCGGCGCGCCGCCGGCGGTTGCCCCTTCGCGATCGCGAGGGCCGCTCGCTGGACGCGCACCTCGAACGGCGTGAGCCGGTGTGCGTACCAGCGGAGGACGTAGGCATCACGCGCCTCGTCGTCCGGCGTCACGGGGTCCTTGGAGTCCGGCACGGTGAGGGGATCGTACCCACGGCGGCGCATCGGCCGCCGAGCCCGGCTGCCGTGCGGCGCCCCCCTACCGCGTCGCGCGAGCGGGACCGCGTCCCCGGCGCCGGAGACGCTCCCACGGCACCCACGCGGCGACGCCGAGCAGGCCCGCCAACGCGAGGCCCGCCCCGATCCACGGCCACGGCGACGGCCGCGGGAAGTCCCAGGCCGCCAGGTCGTCGAGATCCCCACCGGACAGCGCGGCGAATCGGAGCTCGAGTCCGTACGGCCGACCCGGCATCCGCAAGCGGGTGATCCCGACGTCCGCGAGGGTCGCGAGCAGTTGCGCGACGTGGGCCCACGGCACGCGTGGGCCGATCACGAGGTCGGCGGGGCGCGCTCGACCCGCGGCCGGGTCGCGCAGCGCCGCGGCGAGGGCTCGCCAGGAGCGGTTCGCGGCCTCGACGTTGTCCTTCGTCGCGTACGGGTCGCCGCCCGGGAAGCGGAACTCCGCCCCGCCGCTCCGGATCGTGACAGGCGGGAACGGCCCGGTGACCGCGTCGTCCGTCACGATCTCGATCACACGGCCGGTCGCGTCGAGCGGCTTCGTCAGCGTGAGGACGAGCGCTCCGCCGATCCGCAACGTGCGCGTCCGAGGTCCCAAGACACGGAAGAGCTCCCACCATGTGTCCACATCGCGCCACCGGACGTGCGGCTCGGCGCGGAACACCGAGGGGGTTCGCGGCTCCACCGCGGGGACCAGTTCCGCGATGGTGCCTCGCAGCATCATGGGGTTCCGGATCCACGGCTCCGGGATGAACCAAGGACTGCGGCTCATCGAGGGCCACAGCGCCCCCCAGGCCGGAGCGTCCTCGCGGACGGAAGCGCGGAGTTCCAGCCGCAGCTGTTGATCCCACCCGGACCGGAGGATCCGCCAGTTGGTCCACCGCTCCGTCGGGCGGGTCCCCACCTGCGTACGCCGATGCTCCGTGTCGTGGTCGTAGCCGCGTGCGGCGATCCCCTCGTCCCCGACGAACACCCGCCACGGTCCGTCGGCCGGGGCGGTGGACGTCACGGGCGGGAGCGGCGCGCCGTCACACGCCACCAGCGCGCCGGCCGCGGCCGCGAGCAGACCGACGAGGACGAGGCACCTTCCCATTCCCCCACTCTACCGCCCTCTGCTCGCGGCCGCGCGGCGGCACGTTCGTCGGAGGGAACCCTGCGGGCCGGACCCATTCCGCGTACGATCTGGGGATGCGCGGCCGCTGCCTTCCGATCCGCCGATGGAACGCCGGGGTCGGCCTCGGCTTCGTGATCCCGTCGATCGCGGTGATGTGGACGTTCGCGCTCCACCGCATGCTCCTATGGGCGACCGTCGATCCTGCGGGCCTCGTCTCGGGTCCCGATGGATGGACGTCGTTCGGCCCGCTCGTCGGGGTCTGGGCCGTGGCCGTGGCGACGTACGTCACGCTCCGTGCCCTGGGTCGCGTCGGCTCCAGCTCGCAGCCCGCACTGGCCCTGGCCGCGTTCGCGCTCGCCGGCCTCGAGGTCGCAGCGCTCTCGAGGTGGATGCTCGCCGTGGCGACGATCCCGCGGAACGCGGTGGGTGCCGATCACTTCCGCGCCCTCCTCCACCTCGTGACCACGACGTCCTCGCTCGCGTTCGGGCTCGGGATGGGCCTCGCGTTGATCGTCGGCGTCGTCGACTTCGTCCGCATCCGGCGCGGTCAGGGCTGGGCCGTGGACGACGCCTGACGCCGCCACGCCGCGGTCAGGACCCACGAGAACGCCGTCGCGGCCAACACCTCGGGCCCGCAGCGACTCGCGCCGGACGTGAACCACGCGGCGAGGGCATCCACCGCCGTCGGGAGGGCTCGCGAGGACGCCTCGAGTCGCAACGAGGGGGCGACGTCGGCGAGCTCCGCCCGCGGGCGGCCCCGGGCGTGAAGGACCGCGAGGGTCTGGGCGACGTGCGCCCACGGCACGCGTGGGTCGATCGTGACGCGCGAGCGACCGGGCCTTGCGTCCCCCGGGGGGACCGCAGCCGCGAGCAGCATGTCCCATCTCGCGTTGCCCCCCGCCCCATCGCGGAAGGGGACCGCGCGACGCGTGCGCTCGCGACGGTCAGCCGTGGATCTCGAAAGGCTCGTTCGCCGCAGCGGCGGCCTCGAGGCCCGCGAGCACGCCGTCGGCTTCGAGGACGCCGAGCGCGGTGCGGACGGCGGGGTGCTCGGTCAACACCGAGCGCAGGCGCGCGGCCACGAACCCGCAGCGGAGCGCGGCGACGCGGCCCGCGACGTCGGACGCGCGCAGCAACGGCACGAGCGGATCGGCCACCATCTCCCACGGCACCCGCCCGCCGAACATCTCCATCTCGCCGAGATCGATGCCCACCGCGGCCGCGAGCGTGTGCCGGAACCGCGAGAACCCGGCGCGCGTGAACTGCGCGGGCCCGTGCGAGAAGGTGAGGATCGCGGTCGAAAGGTCCGGGGTCATGGGTGCCTCCGCGGGACGGATGCCCCACCCCCCCGCGACCTTGCCCGCGCGGCGCGCACGATCGCTTGCATTCCACCAACAACCGACGCATCCCCCCCGGATATGATCGGTCCCGAATGGCCGCCGACCTCCCCGCCTTCTGGGCCGAGTTCGCGCGCCTCTCGCCCCGGCTGCGCGCGCCGGATCCCGCGCCCGATGCGATCGCGGCCGTCGGCGCGCTCGTGGACCGACTCGGGGACCTCGACTGGGAGATCGGCCCGGACGACGACGGCGACCTCTACTTCGCGATCTCGCCCCGTGGGCGCCGCGAGCTCGCCGCAGCGGCGCGCGCGGTGATCGCGGCCGCGCCGTCGCTGCCCGGCTGGCGGTGGCGCGCGACCCTGCCCGTCAAGGCGTGGGACGGCACCCTCGACTGGGACGTCGGGCCTGGGCCGACGCACCTCGACACGCGCCGGTGGACCGCGACCCTCGAGCCCGACACCGACGGCGACCTCGTGATCGTGACGGTCGCGGGCGCCGAGCTCGCGGCCCTCACGCCGCCCCTGGCCGCGGCCGCCGCACGGACCGCGGTCCTCTCGTGGATCGGCGAGGAGACGTTCCTCGCGCGCGTGGCGCACGTGCGCGTCGCGGCGGGCGGCGCCCGCGACGACGGCGTGACGCTCCCCGACCTGCGCGCGCGCCTCGCCGCGCCGGCGGACACGGGCGAGGACCGCTTCGTCGCGTGCCTGCTCGGCCTCGCTCTCGGCGACGCGCTCGGGGCGCGCCACGAGGGCGGGCTCGTCGCGCGCGGGCTCTGGGCATTGCTCGGGATCGGAAGGCCCGGTGTGCTCCGGTGGACCGACGACACGGCGATGGCGCTGGGGCTCGCGCGGTCGCTCGCGACCCGCCGCGGCCTCGACGCCGACCATCTCGCGGCGACCTGGGCCCGCGACGCGCGATGGTCGCGCGGCTACGGGCCCGGCGCGCTCGCGGTGCTGCGGCGCGTCCGACGCGGCGAGCCGTGGGCCACGGCCAGCCGAGCCGTGTTCCCCGACGGGTCGTACGGCAACGGCGCGGCCATGCGCGCCGCGCCGCTGGGCCTCTGGTTCCACGACGACGCCGCGGCCCTCGACGCGGGCGCGGCGCTCGCCGCGTCGATCACCCACGCGCACCCGCTCGGCCTCGAGGGCGGCGTGCTGATGGCCCGCGCGACGGCCGCCGCGCTCGCGGGCCCCCTCGACCTCGCGCGCCTGCGCGCCGGCTGCCGTGAACCGGCGTTCCGCGACCGCCTCGCGGTGGCGGCGGACCTGACGCTCGACGTGGCCGAGGTGCGGCGGCGGCTCGGGAGCGGCATCGCGGCGACCGACTCGGTCCCGACGGCGCTGCACCTCGCGCGCCGCTTCGACGCCTTCGAACCCATGCTCGAGTTCGCGGTGGCGCTCCGCGGCGACGTCGACACGATCGCGGCCATGGCCGGCGCGTTGATCGGGGCGCGCCACGGCACGGCGGTGCTCCCGAAGGCCGCGCTGCGCCGCCTCGAGGCCCGCGCGGACCTCGAGGCCGCGGCCCGCGCGCTGTTCGCCGCGCGCCCGACGCCGACGCCCGCGCGCCCCGACCCGGCCTGACGTCGCCCCACCGCGTCCGTCCGACCGACGTCACGCTCCGGGGCAGGCCGGGCACCGATCGACGCGATGGAACCCGGCGTCGTCGAGCGGCAGCAACGATCGCAACGGCAGGACCCCGTGCCGCACCGTCGCGACGCCTCCACACGTCGCGCAGCGGACCGGCCGACCGTGGTCGAGGCGCAGCGCCGCCCGACAGCCGTCGCACGCCGCCAGCGCCTCGCGCGCCACCACCCACGCGCCGCCGTCGCGCGGCCCGTCGGCGGGCACGCCCCGCGCGAGCAGCGCCGCGTCGTCGGACGACGGCTCGAGCCGCGGGAACGAGCCGCGGAACGCCGCCACCTCGTCGATCCGCGCCGCGATCGCCGCCCCGAGGGCCGTCCCCGCGCGCGCGCCCAGCTCCGCCGCGCCCGGGCCGTCCGCGGCGGCGTCGAGCAGGTACAACAAGCCGACGTGCCGCGTGCCCGGGGCCGCGTCGCCCGACCACGCCTCGACCAGCGCCAGCCCGGGCCTCACGTCGCCGTCAGCCGCCGCGAGCGCCGCCGCGAGGACCTCGAGGTGCTCGCTGCGCGCGGGCGCGCGCTCGA
>JAEUHO010000074.1 GCA_016795345.1 Planctomycetia bacterium
GCGACGACAGCGTGTTCCTGCACCACGCCGAGGAGCCTCCGCGACGTGGCGCACGCGTTCGTGCCCGCCGGTGGCCCTGCGATACGCCCGGGTCGCAGCCGCGGCCCCAACCTCGTCCCCTCGTGCATGGGCCGGGCTAGCCCTTGAGGAGCTCGCCGACGACCCGGCTCACGACCTTGCCGTCGGCGGTGCCGCCGAGGCGCGCGAGCGTCTCCTTCATCGCGATGCCCATGGCCTTCGGGCCCGCGAGGCCCTTCTCGGCGATGACCGCCTTCGCCGCCGCGCGCACGTCGTCCTCGGTGGCCGCGCGCGGGAGGTAGGCCTCGATCACGCGGATCTCGGCCTTCTCCTTTTCGGCCAGCTCGGGGCGGCCGGCGGTCGCGTACTGGTCGGCCGCGTCGGCGCGCGTCTTGACCGCGCGCCGCAGGACCGCGAGGGCGGCCTCGCCCGTGACGACGTCGACGCCCTGGTCGATGGCGGCCTTCTTGAGGTCGCTCGCGACCATGCGCAGGACGCCCACCCGGTCCTTGTCGCCCGCCTTGAGGGCCGCGACGCTGTCGGCCTGGATGCGCTTGAGGAGGTCGTCGCTCACTTGAAGGTGACCCGCTTGGTGCCGAGGAGCTCCGCGATCCGCTCGTCGGCGCCCTCGATGCCGAGCACGTGCTCGATCACGATCGGGTGCGTCTCGCGGGGCGTCGTGAGGACCATGCGGCCCGACTTGAGGAGGATGCGCTCGAGGACGTCCGGGATCTCCTTGAACCAGCGGAGGTCCTCGGTCGAGTAGCGCTTGATCTCGCCGAAGATGCCCGCGCGGTGGAGCACCTCGTTGTGGCGGAACTCCCAGTACTCGAAGCGCGAGCGGATGAACACGAAGATGTACATCAGCGAGAACACGCCGAAGATCGAGAAGTAGAAGCCCGCGTTCATCCGCAGGTCGAGGTGGGCGAAGAAGTCGCCGATGAAGCCGAGGAAGTTGAAGTAGAGCCCGCCGAGGATCAGCGCCAGCAGGCCGAAGATGACGGCGATCGAGACCACCTCGGTGAAGTCGAACGAGATCACGAGGAGGTTGAACGTGAAGATGCACAGCCAGACCGTGCCGAGGTGGGCGGGCATCTTCTCGGGGCCGGCGGCGGCCGCGATGATCCCCATGACGAGCGACGCGAGCCACGTCATGTAGAAGAAGACGACCTTCGGCATCGGGCGGACGACGATCGAGGGGCCGCCGGCCTTCGGGTCGCCCGTGTGCGGGGCGGGGGGCGTCGGGTGCGTCTCAGCGGGGGTCTCGGCCACGGCGGGGTCCTCACCTTCGGGGTCCGCATCGTAGCCCTGCCCGGGGGTCCTCGCATGCTCGGCCCCGGGTGCGACCCGGGGGGTGGGGGGCTGCGCCGCGGTATCCTGACCCCGTGCCGCTCCAGGACGGTTCTTCCCGGTTCGACCGGTGCCGATGCGTCCTCGCCGCGTCCCGCGACGGCGGGTTTTCGGCGTCCGAACCCGTGCCGATCCCGTACCGGAAGTGTCCGGTCGGCGTCATCGCCGACGTAGACTGTCCGGAGTTCGCCGGCGCCCGATGTGGTTACTTCGAGGATCGTGGCTCGGCCCCGCCGACGACGATTCCGAGGACGGAAGTCCCTCTGCTCGCCGCGGAGCTGGCGTCGGACTATCTGACCCCGCGGTATCGGCGGCGCATCGCCGCGCTCCGGGCCGGCGCGCCCGTCGGGGCGCCGGTGGAGCCCGTCGTGCCGGTTGCGTCCGTACACCTGGCGGCAGCCCGCGGCGGGTCGGTGCACGCGCCCGGTGTCCCGCTCAACGTGCCCGCCGATCGCGGGCCCGACGCGGCGCCGGGACGATCACGGTGATCGCGCGCGGATGAGCGTGCGTCTCATCGGCGTCGTCTCTCATCGTGCGTCGGGTGCTTCGCACCCTGCAACGGGCGGCCGCGCGTGCACGCCGGACGTTTTTTGGCTACGGACGGTCGCACAACCGTTGACCTAGCCTGCGCGAGCGCTAGACTCCCCATGGAGTCAGCGGTTGCTCAACAGCGTAAAACTTTCCTCCTTTCATTCCACACATTTCCCCTTTTCTCCAGAAAGTTCGCCGTTGGCTCCTTATCAGCCCTCGACGGGACGCGATCCCGCCGAGGGCTGATCGTTTTCCGGGCCTTGCGTACCCGAAAGCGGCTGCGTAACACCGCGCCGGAAGCGATCCGAGCACGCGCGCGCGCGAGCCTCCGCGACGGATCGCGCACGACGCGCACGACGCGCACGACGCGCACGACGGCACGCGAGGCCCGCGGCGTCGCGCGTCAGGAGCCGACCGTGCCCTCGCGGACGCTCGAGCGCCGCTGCGTGATCGCTTCGCGCGCGAGTGCGTCCGCGCGCTCGTTCCACGTGACGCCCGAGTGGGCGTCCACCTTGACGAACGCCAGGTCGGGGAAGTCGGCGAGCTCGGCGCGGATCGACGCGACCAGCTCGGCGTTCGCCTTCACCTTCATCGCGCCGGTCAGCACGCCGATCACGTAGGTCGAGTCCGTGAGGACGCGCACGGGCAGGTCGCGCTTGCGGACGAGCTGGAGCGCGGTGCGCACGGCGGTCAGCTCGGCCACGTTGTTCGTGGTGTCGCCGAGGAACACCGACACCTCCTTCTTCCGGTCGCGGAAGAGGAGGACGGCGCCGGCCCCCGACGGGCCCGGGTTGCCGGACGACGCGCCGTCGGTCCAGACCTGCAGCTCCTTCCCGAGCAGCGCGGGAACGTCAAGATCGTCCGGATCGGTCGGGGCGACCTCCGCGACGGCGCGGTCCGACGTCCGGGCGCGCGAGGTCCGCCGTTTGGGGGCGGGCGCCGCGTCGGGCGCCGCGTCGGGGGCCGCGGTGGCCGCGGCCGGGGGAGGGGGGCCGTCCTCGACCGGGGAGAGCTCCTTCGGGCGGACGGAGTAGGTCCGGTCGTCGTCGGGCTTGTAGCGGAGGTGGGCGAGGCCGCGCTCGTCGAGGACGTAGGCCTCGGCGGCGTCGGTTTCGACCCAGACTTTGTTGCCGCGGTAGCGGCGGCGGACCCAGGGCATCGCCGGATCCTACCGGGGCTGCCGCCCCGTCTCACCCACGGGGCCCGCCTCCGCTATCTTCGCGCGACCCGACGGCTTCCCCGCCGTTCCCCCCGGGTTGAAGGACCGCCCGCGGCATGCCCAAGCGCACCGACATCCGTCGCATCCTCCTCCTCGGCTCCGGGCCGATCGTGATCGGCCAGGCGGCCGAGTTCGACTACTCGGGGACGCAGGCCTGCAAGGCGCTCCGCGAGGAGGGGTACGAGGTCGTCCTGGTCAACAGCAACCCCGCGACGATCATGACCGACCCGGACGTCGCGGACCGGACGTACATCGAGCCGGTCACCGCCGACACCGTCGAGCAGATCATCGCGAAGGAGAAGCCCGACGCGCTGCTCCCGACCATGGGCGGGCAGACGGGCCTCAACGTCGCGCTCGAGCTCGCGCGCCGCGGCGTGCTGGCGAAGCACAAGGTCGTCCTCCTCGCCGCGCAGCCGGACGTGATCCGCAAGGCGGAGGACCGGCAGCTCTTCAAGGACGCGATGCTCCGCATCGGCCTCGACGTGCCGAAGAGCGCGGTGGTGCACACGCTCGAGGAGGCACGCCAGGCCCGGGAGCTCGTGGGCCTGCCCTGCGTGATCCGCCCGTCGTTCACCCTCGGCGGCACCGGCGGCGGCATCGCCTACAACCTCGAGGAGTTCGAGGAGATCGCGCGCCGCGGGCTCGACCTCTCGCCGACGACCGAGATCCTCGTCGAGGAGTCGGTGCTCGGTTGGAAGGAGTTCGAGCTCGAGGTGATGCGCGACCGCAACGACAACGTCGTCATCATCTGCGGCATCGAGAACCTCGACCCGATGGGCGTCCACACGGGCGACTCGATCACCGTCGCCCCGATCCAGACGCTCACCGACCGCGAGTACCAGCGGATGCGCGACGCGGCGGTCGCGGTGATCCGCGAGATCGGCGTCGAGACGGGCGGCAGCAACATCCAGTTCGCGGTGAACCCGAAGAACGGCCGGATGATCGTCATCGAGATGAACCCGCGCGTGTCGCGGTCGTCGGCGCTGGCGAGCAAGGCGACGGGCTTCCCCATCGCGAAGATCGCCGCGAAGCTCGCGGTCGGCTACACGCTCGACGAGCTCCCGAACGACATCACGCGCAAGACGAAGGCCTCCTTCGAGCCGACCATCGACTACGTGGTGACGAAGGTGCCGCGGTTCAACTTCGAGAAGTTCCCCGAGGCGAGCGCCACGCTGACGACGCAGATGAAGTCGGTCGGCGAGGCGATGGCGATCGGCCGCACCTTCCAGGAGTCGTTCCAGAAGGCGCTCCGCAGCCTCGAGACGGGCCGGTTCGGCTGGGGCTGCGACAAGAAGGAGGCCGACCAGACGCCGCCGAGCGACGAGGCGCTGCGGCACGGCCTCACCGTCCCCGGGCCGGAGCGCATCTTCCTGATCCGGCGGGCCTTCCTGGCGGGCTACACCGTCGACGACCTCGCCCGGATCACGTCGATCGACCCGTGGTTCCTCGTCCAGCTGCGGGGCCTGCTCGACTGCGAGGCCGGGCTGAAGGCCCACGGCACGCTGGCGGCGCTGCCGGACGACGTGCTCCGCGACGCCAAGCGGCGCGGCTTCTCCGACCACCAGATCGGGCGCGTGTTCGGCCTGCCGGAGAAGGAGGTCCGCGCCGACCGCCTCCGCCGCAAGATCAAGCCGGTCTACAAGCTCGTGGACACGTGCGCGGCCGAGTTCGAGGCCGCCACGCCGTACTACTACTCCACCTACGAGGAGGAGGACGAGCTGCGGCCCGCGAGGAAGCCGCGCATCGTGATCCTCGGCGGCGGCCCGAACCGCATCGGCCAGGGCGTCGAGTTCGACTACTGCTGCGTGCAGGCGGCCTACGCCCTGCGCGACGCCGGCTACGAGACCGTGATGGTGAACAGCAACCCGGAGACGGTGTCGACCGACTACGACACCTCCGACGTGCTGTTCTTCGAGCCGCTCACCGCCGAGAACGTGGTGGACCTCTGCGAGCGCGTGGGCCCGAAGGGCGTCATCGTGCAGTTCGGCGGCCAGACGCCGCTGAACCTGTCGAAGGCGCTGGAGGCGGCGAAGGTGCCGATCATCGGCACGAGCCCCGACTCCATCGACCTCGCGGGCGACCGCGGCCGGTTCAAGGCGCTCCTCGACCGGCTCTCGCTGCGGCAGCCGGCGAACGGCGTCGCGACGAACGTGGACGAGGCCCTGGCGATCGCCCGCACCATCGGCTACCCCGTGCTGGTGCGCCCGTCGCACGTGCTCGGCGGCCGCGCCATGGAGATCTGCTACGACGACGAGCAGACGCGGCGCTACACCGCCGTGGCGGTCGAGGCGTCGCCGGGCACGCCCGCGATCCTCGTCGACAAGTTCCTCGAGGACGCGATCGAGGTCGACGTGGACGCCGTCGCCGACGGCACGCGGTGCGTGATCGGCGGGCTGATGGAGCACATCGAGGAGGCCGGCATCCACTCCGGCGACTCGTGCTGC
This sequence comes from Planctomycetia bacterium, assembly GCA_016795345.1. Taxonomy (GTDB): domain Bacteria; phylum Planctomycetota; class PLA2; order PLA2; family JAEUHO01; genus JAEUHO01. The sequence continues at coordinate 5,563 of JAEUHO010000074.1, forward strand.
ACGCTGCCGGCGTGGAGCCTGCCGGAGAAGGTGCAGGCCGAGCTCAAGGAGTCGACCAAGCGGCTCGCCGCCGCGCTCGACGTGCGCGGGCTCATGAACGTGCAGTACGCCGTCAAGGGCGACCGCGTGTACCTGATCGAGGTGAACCCGCGCGCGAGCCGCACGGTGCCGTACGTCTCGAAGGCGACCGGCGTGCCGCTGGCGCGGATCGCGGCGCGGGTGATGGCGGGCGAGACGCTCGCGCAGCTCGGGTGCACCGAGGAGGTGATCCCGCCGCACATCTCGGTGAAGGAGCCGGTGTTCCCGTTCAACCGGTTCCCCGGCGTCGACATCATCCTCGGCCCCGAGATGAAGAGCACCGGCGAGGTGATGGGCATCGACTTCGACCTCGGCGCGGCGTTCGCGAAGGCGAAGCTCTCGGCCTACCTGAAGCTGCCCCGCAAGGGCGCGGTGTTCGTGTCGGTGAAGGACATCGACAAGCGGGCGGCCGTGGGCATCGCGCAGCGGTTGGCGCACCTGGGGTACGAGATCTGGGCGACGGGCGGGACGCACACGGTGCTCAAGCGGAGCGGCGTGCCGGCGAACCTCGTCCACAAGATCGGCGACGGGCTGCGGCCCAACGTGCTCGACAAGGTGAAGAACCGCGAGCTGCAGTTCATCATCAACACGCCCTCGGGTCGCGGCGCGCGCACCGACGAGGGGCGCATCCGCGCGGCGGCGGTGGGGTTGAACATCCCCGTGATCACGACGATGTCGGGCGCCGACGCGGCGACGCGCGCGCTCGAGGCGCTCCATCGCGCCGAGTTCTCGGTGGTGCCGATCCAGGACTACCTGAAGTTCCGGAACGCGCCCGCCCCCGCGAAGGCGGCCGTCCGCACCTGATCTCCGCGCGGCGTGCCCTCACGCCGCGCGCGTCCTCCCCCGCCTCCGGCGACGTCGTCCGACGCGCCGGCGGGGCCCAGGCCTTCGTCCGCCGGGAGATCCCGTTGCCCTATCAAGGGGCGTTCCCGCCCTCCCGCGGGCACGGCGGAGCGGTCGAGCCGCGTTGGATCTTCAAGCCCCGTCCGAATCCACCAGACGCGTCCAATCTCCGAAACGCGTGGCCGCGGAGCCGAACTGCCCGCGAGGCATCACCGCGCGCCTGTCAAAGGCCTCTGAAATCCCGCCTCCCGTTGCGTTCGTCCGACACGGTGGCGGGGCCTAGGCTTTCGTCGGCCGGGAGATCCCGTCCTCGCATCACAGGGCGTGTCCGCCCTCCCGCGGGCACGGCGGAGCGGTCGAGCCGCGTTGGATCTTCAAGCCCCGTCCGAATCCACCAGACGCGTCCGATCTCCGACACGCCTGGCCGCGGAGCCGAGCTGCCCGCGCAGCCAACTCATCTCATCGGGCGCCTGTCAGCGGCCTCCGAAATCCGATCTTGACGGTCGGGCGCCCGATGAGATGCCCGGGTTGCGTCCCCGGGTTGTACGGGTTCTCGCGCTCGGGGCGGAGCTCCCAGCGGACGTCGAGGATGCGGTAGATCGGGCTCGACTGCTCGACCGTATAGAGGAACGTCGCCAGCTGGTACATGTCGCACGGCTCGATGGTCACGCTGACCGAGACCTCCTCGAACCGCTTCGCGCCCTGGTACTTGTTGACGTTCTCCTGCCCGATGTTCGTCTGCTTGAGGCCCGCGCCCTGCAGGCGGTCGCGGATGACGGACGTCGGGATGAGCAGGCCGCCCTTGTCGTCCTTGCGGGCGTCGCGGTTCGTGGCGAGGTACTCGAGCAGGCCCACCGCCAGCCCGCGGATCGTGCGCGGCGACTGCTCAGGGGGCGGCTTGACGCCGGCCTTCTCGTCGCCGAACAGGGCCTTCGCGCCCTCGTTCGCCCGGCGGAAGCCCGCGGCCTCCGCCTCGGAGCGCTGCCAGAACCAGGCCATGACGCCGGCCATCAGCGCCATCACGACGACGAAGAAGCGCAGGAAGTCGCCGGAGCTCTTGGGGGCGGCGTCGCTCATGGGGTCACTTCGTGACGTCCTCGAACAGGATCTCGATGCGGGCCGTCGTCCGGTTCGTCTGGTTGTTCGTCTGCTGGTTGCCGACGGTCACCGGCCGCGAGCGGTCCTTCGCGCGGCCCGTGAGGTAGGCGTTGGCCTTGAGCGCCTCGACCACGGTGTCCACGACGCCGATGTCGGAGCACTCGATCGTGATGCCGGCGGAGTTCTGGCCGAACTCGCCCTTGTTGATGCGGAACCAGCCGAGCTTCTCGCGCGGGATCTTCTCGAGCGTCCCGTAGATCTCGACCCAGACCTTGAGCGCGCTCTCGATGACCGGGATGTCCTTCGACAGGCCCAGGCCCTCCTCGAGCTCGCGGTACCGCCGCTGGAGGTGGTTGCGGACCGCGATGAGGTAGTTGGGGTCGGCGGGGATGGCGCCGGCGATCCGCTTCGCCTCCGCGGTCGCCTCCTTCTCCTCCTTGCCCTTCAGGTCCTGCTGGTAGCGCTTCTCGACGGACTCGAGGATCGTGCGGGCCTTGCTGGCCACCGACGTGGTGTTCCGCCCGAGGAAGAGGTTGCGCTCGGCGTCCGCGCGCTCCTTGGCCGTGTAGGCGAGGAACGCGAACAGCACGACGAGCAGCGTCACGGTGGTCGCGAGGACCCCGCGCACCACCTCGAAGGTGTTCGTCGGCGCGAACTCGTCCTTGCGCAGCTCGACCTGCAGCGGGTCGGCGCCGAGCAGCCGCAGGGCGCAGCCGATCGCGGTGGGCGCGACGGCGTCGGCCAGCGCGGGGTCGGCCGCCTCGGCGTCGACGCCGAGCCGGGTCAGCATCCCGAGGCGCTCGACGGGCATGGCGAGGCGTTCGGCCAGCACGTCCGTCAGCCCGGGGAGGAGCGAGCCGCCGCCGGCGACGAGGATCTTCTCCGGCGCGTTCGTCGCGCGGGCGGACGTGATGGACCGCATGATCTCGCGCTGCAGCTTGCGGACGAACTCCTCGCGTCGCTGCCCGGTGACGTCGGCCTCGAGTTCGGCGACCGACTTCGCCGACTCGTGCGGCGCGACCGCGGGCACCAGGAGGTCGCCGTCGCCCGGGCCCGGCGTCAGCGCGCGGCGGGCGGCCTCGCCGGCCGGGAGCGCGAGGTCCGACGCCACGGCGGCGGTCACCGTGTCGGCGCCGACGAGGAACGAGCGCACGGCGCGCAGCTGCCCGCCGTCCACGAGGACGAGGTTCGTCGTGCGGGCGCCGATCTCGAGCAGCACGGCGTTCGGGTGCTCGGCGACGACGCCGGTGACCGCGCACGCGGTGTAGAACGCGGTCGCGTCGAGGTCGACGCTGGCGGGCTCGATGCCCGCGCGCCGCAGGGTCCCGAGGCGCTGCGCCAGCTCGGCCTTCGGGGCCGCCATCACGAGGACCTGGCTGCCGTCCTTCGTGTCGCCCGTCTTCACCCAGTTGACGACCACGTCCTCGATGGCGCGGCCGTGCAGGTGGTTCTCGGCCTCGAACCGCACCACCTTCTCGATCTGGTCGTCCGAACGGAACGGGACCGCGACGTCGCGGAACACGGTGGTCCCGGCGTCGAAGGAGACGCACACGTCCTCCTTCGTGAGCTTGTGCTCCGCGAAGACGTTGCGGATCGCCTCCACGCGGGCGGCCTCGCCCTCCTCGCCCGTCCCGTCGGGCAGCTCCTCGACGATGAAACGCTGGATCTTGAAGGACTTCGCCGACCCGCTCGCGACCGCGAGCTTCAGCAGGCGACGTCCGACGTCCAGTCCGACCGCGCGGGGCATCCTGACCTCGTCTCCGGGGAGTCTCCGGGTTCGGCGGGGGCGACAGGGCCCCGGGACCCCCGGAAGCCCGGGAGTATACGGGGCCGCGCCCGCGGCGCCGCCCTCTGCTACCGATCCTTGACCGGGGGAAGGGTCGCCCGGATCCGCGCATCGGCCCGGTCCGACAGGGCCTTGAAGTCCTCGCGGTGCTGGACGCGGAGCCGATTGAGGAGGTTCAGCAGGCCCTGGTCGTACTCCTTCAGGGCGGCGCGGACCTCGTCGGCCTGCGCCGGCGCGAGGTCGTAGAAGCGGACGTAGTCCTGGACGCGCTGTTCGACCACCGGGTCGGTGGGCGTCGCGGTCGAGGCCGGCCGCGCGGTCGCGCGGACCTCCGCGACGAAGAAGCCGACGGACAGGCCGGCGACGAGGGCGAGCAGGGTGACGATCGTGAGGGTGCGGACCATGGGGTCACCTTCCGTCCACGGTCAGATGGGACACCGAGTCGAGGCCCACGCGCGTGAGCCGTGCCTCCTCGAGGTCGTGGACCGAGGGCGGCCGCGACGTCGCGACCTCCCGTTCCGGCGCGCGCGCCAGCAGGGCCCCGGCGACGCCGGCCGCCGCGAGCACCGAGGCGGCCACCGCGTAGACGCGCGCGAGCCGGCGGAACCGCGACGACTCGACCTCGCCGCTCGCCGCCGCGGCGAGCACGCGCTCGGCGAGGCGCGGCGCCGGGCTCACGCCCGCGACGTCGCGGCGCCAGGCGTCGAACGCCGCCGCGAGGACCGCGTCGTCGCGGTCGCGCGGGGGGCGCGGGTTCGGGGGACGGGCACCGGTCATGCGGACGCTCCGAGCTTCTCGAGCAGGGCCTTCAGGCGGCGTCGCGCGCGGAAGAGGCGCGACTCCACGGTGCCCAGCGAGATGTCGAGGATCTGCGCGATCTCTTCGTAGCGCAACCCCTCGATCTCCCGCAGCACCAGCACCGACCGGAACACGGCCGGCAGGGCGGCCACCGCGCGCCGCACGAGGTGCCGCTGCTCGCGGTCCTCGAGGCGCTCGACGGCCGGCGCGGACTCCACGGCGGCGAACCCGACGGCGCCCGCGGGCAGCTCGTCGAGCGACGCGGCCGGGCGACGGCTCCGGGCCTTCGCGTGGTCCTTCGCGGTGTTCACCGCGATCCGGTACAGCCACGTGAACAGCCCGGCGTCGCCCTTGAACGCGCCGATGCGCGTGTACGCCTTGACGAACGTCTCCTGCACCACGTCGTCCACCGCGTCGCGGTCGCGCAGCACGCCCGCCACCACCGCCGTGATCCGCTCCCCGAAGGCCTCCACCACCTCGCGCAGCGCGCCCTCGTCGCGCTCGCGCAGGCGCGCGACCCAGCGGTCCATCTGGGCGCGGTCCGGGAGGACGCGGCCTTCGCGGTCGAGGCGGGGCGGAGGCATGCCGGGGTGGGGCAAGGTCAGGACCGGGGCCGTGCGCGGCAGCGCGGGCGACGGCGCGGGGACGGGGAGGGGCGGGGTGGGAGGCACGGGGGTCCTTCGCCCCCTTGGACGCACCGTGGCCGGCCTCCTTCCCACCGAAGGGGGCAGGCCCCCCGGGCGGCGGCCACCCGGGCGCATCGCTACAGAAGAGACGTCTCGTACCCGTACGACGTCACGAAGTTCCCCCGGGGCGTCGCGAATCCTGGGGACCGGGGGACGGGGAGGCGGTCGAGGGGGGGGGAAAGGGGGCCCGTGCGGGGGCAGGGGGGACCGGGGGGGGTGAGCGACCGGGGGCCTTCGGTCGCGAGCCTACCGGGGGGCCAGCCGCGCCTTCAGGTGCCGGGTGACGCCCTCGAGGATGCGCGGTGCCTCCTTCAGCGCGCCCATGTGGGTGCCCTCGAGCCAGAGCACGTGCGCGCCGCCCCACGCGGCCGCGAGCGTCTCCACCTGCGCGGCGGGCACGATCTCGTCGGCCCGCGCGCCCACGAGGAAGACGTCGTCGCGGCGCCGCGCGTCGGCCCAGTTCGCGGGGTCGAGCACGTCGACCATCTCGACGACGTCGGCTCGCGTGACCCCGCGCGCCGCGAGGTCGCGGGCGGCGGCCTGCAGGTGCACCTCCTTCGCGTCGAGGGCCCGCTCGAGACCGCCGCCCGCGAGCACGAACGCGCCCGCGCGGAACCGTTCGGGGTACGCGCCGAGCGCGATGGACGCGACGTGCCCGCCGAGTGAGATGCCGAACACGGCCTGGCGGTCCGGGCCGAACCCCTGCTGCTCCTCGAGCCATCGCGACACGCGCAGGACGTCCGCGAGGCCCTGCCGCCACGCCTCGCGCGTGCGCGCGAGGTCGGCCGACAGCGTCCACTCGCCGGGCGGCACGCCGTCGGCCGCGCGCGAGGCCTGCCAGGGCAACGGCATCAACACGACCGCCAGGCCCTGCGACGCGAGGCCCGCCGCGACGAGCGACTCCGCGGTCAGGTCGCGCTCGCGCCACGCGGGCAGGTGGATCACCGCGCCGACCGCCGGCCGGCCCTTCGGCCGGAAGAGCGCCGCGGGGACGCGGTCGTTGCGCGCCACGCCGGACGGGAGCGGCGACGGGAACGAGAGGGGCACGCGTTCGATCGCGCCGAGCGGGAACGCCGGACCGACCTCGACGCCGCGCCCGTCCACGTCGGCGGCGCGCGGCGCGAAGGCCGTGGTGCGCCGGCGCCCGAGCAGCGCGAGGAGGTCGTGGGGCGCGTACGCGATCGCGCCCGTCGCGGGATCGGGGTCGACGCGGGCGCGGGTCGCGGTGAGGAAGCGGCCCGTCTGGGGCTCGAACACGCACGCGAGCAGCGTCCCGTCGTCGAACACGCCGTCGGCGGCCGCGAACCCGTCGAGGGCGCGCGGTGCGTCGATCCGTCCCGCGAGGCCGGTGAACCGCGGGCGGCACGCGGCGTACCGCCTCGTGCTCGAGCCGTCGGCCCGCGGCAGGCGCGGGTCGCACGCGCCGTCGAAACACGCGCCGTCGGTGGGGTCGCACCCGAAGAGCACCCCGTCCACGGGCCGCCGCACCTGCACGCGCGTGGCCGAGCGCTCGACGACGCGGGCGTCGCGGCGGTGGCCGTCCACGAGCGTGACGTGGTAGCCGCAGGTGCCGGGCGCCGACACGACGCGCCGCACGGCGTCGTCGAGGCCCGAGGCGTGCTGCACCACGTCGCGCAGGAGGACGTTGATCGGCAGGCCGTCGGGCCTCGCGTCGTCGGGGCACGCGACCGACTCCTCGCTGACGGCCAGGCCTTGCGTGCCCATGGCCCGCAGCACGCCCACCATGCCCGGCCACGTCACCGACGCGAACGCGTGGCCCGTCGGCGGGTCCACCACCAGCGTGACCGTGCGGGGCCCGAGCACGTCCTCCATGCCCCAGTCGAGCGTCGAGACGAGCAGCGCCTGGCCCAGCGTGGTGGCGGGACCGCCGAAGAAGGCGTTGGTGCAGCGCACGGGCAGCTGGAGCAGCGCCTTCGGGTCGGGTTGCTCCGCGAGCGTGAGGAAGAGGTTCTCGAGCAGGATCGCGTCGTACGGGACGCCGGCGCCGGCCGCGACGCCCTCCATCTCGTCGAGGTAGGCGTCGGGGACGTGGCGCTGCAGGCGGCGCGCGGCGAGCACGAGTGCGGGCACGACGAGGTCCTTCGGCGGCAGGCCCGTCGCGAGCGCGGGGACGAACAGCTGCCGCAGCAGCCCGCTCTTCTCCGCCTCCACGGCGAACCGGGCCTCCGCGGCGCGCAGCAGGTCCCAGACCTCCCACGCGAGGGCCTCGCCGTGGGCGCGGCCGAGCGCGTGGGGCGTCGCGCCCGTCACGACGACGGTCTCGCGCGCGGCGCCGGACGGGAAGCGCGGCACCACGATGGGGCGGTGGAACGGCAGGACCCCCGTCCCCGCGAAGCCGTCGCGCAGCCACGCGGGGGCGTCGGGCCCGACGACGTTCAGCGACGCCTCGTACCCGCCGCGCCGGAACGCCGCGCGGTCGGTGAAGTAGCCGAGGTGGTCGTTCGCGCACGCGACGGTCCACACCGCGTTCGGGGCCGGGCCCGCCTCGAGGTGCTCGAACGGGGCCTCCACCTCGGCGGCGCACGCGCCCGTCGGCTCGCCGGGCACGCCGAGCACGATCCACGCGCGCGTGGACCCGGACGACGCCACCTTCCACGCGCCGAGCTCGACCGACGGCCCGCCCGGCGACCGCGAGTCGACGCGGGTCGTGAGCGCCTTCCGCACCGCCGCCAGGGGGTCGCCGCCGCGTTCTCCCGGCGCGAGGGCCGAGCCCGTGGCGCGGCCGAGGAGCGGGCCCGCGATCGTCGGCGGGAGCGGCACGACGGCCGCATGGGCCGAGAGCCGCGCGCCGGGCAGGGCCTGTGCGTCGTCGATCGCGTCGAGGGCGTGGTCGGCGATCCGCCGGCCGTACGCGGTCATCGCGTCGAAGCCGTCGCCCTCGACGCCCGCCGGCGCGACGTCGCCGACGGCGCCCTGCAGCACCATCGCGGTCGCGCCGGCGTACCGGGCCTCGAGCGCGTCGCACGTCGCGCCGGGCCACTCCGCCGAGACCTTCCGGTTCGACGCGGGCAGGATCGTCGGGTGCGCCGCCACGTGCACGACGACCCCGCGCAGCCGTCCGTCGGGCCCGTCCACGCACAGGACGCGCAGGCGGTCGTCCACGGGACCGCCGTCGGTCTCGCGGTTGCGCTGCAGCCCCGGCACGCGCGTCGCGCCGGTCCGCAGCGTCGCGGGGGCGAGCGCGTCGTCGGCGCGCTCGATGGCTCGGGCGATCCTCGCGACGACCTCGTCGAGGAGCGCGCGGTCGAACGGGCCCGTCATGGGCCGGAAGAGCGGGACGGCCGCGAGCGCGCCGGGCCCCGCGTGCGTGTGCGTCGCCGTCAGCATGACGGTGGCGGAGGTGAATCCGCGCCGGGCCACACGCTCCACCACCGCGGCCTTGGCCTCTTGCGTGACGCCCACCAGGTCGACCGAGACGAGCGCCAGCTTCGTCGCGCCGTCGTCGAGCACGAGCGCGCGGGCCTTCACCGGATCGTGGACGCCGTCGGAGACCTGGCCGAACCGCGCGGCGTACCCGGCGAGCGGCACGGGACGGGAGGGCGTGAGGTCCTCGACGGCGAGGCCCGCGGCGAGCGGGCCCGGCGCGCCGGTCGCGTCGTGCACGCGCCCGACGAGGCACGCGACGACGACGACGCGGAGCGTGGCACGGAGCCATCGGGTCACGGCGGGGCGGTCTCCTGCCGGTCGGCGCGGACGCGCTCGACGCCTTCCGCGCACCACCCTAGGCCGAGCCAGGGGCACGTCGTGCAGATCGTCGGGAGGTCCGACCCGCGGACGTGCCGCGCGACCCGCTCGAGGATTTCGCGCCACGGGAGCACCTGGCCCTCCTCGAGCCCGAGGCGTCGCACGACGTCGAGGTCCTGCGCGCGCATGTGGGCCTCGTGCCCGCGTCCGCCGAGGGAGCAGCCGTCGGTGCGCAGGTGGGGGCACGCATCGCAGAGCCGGTCCGGGCGGACGAGCACCTGGACCGGGGTCCCCGGGTCGGCGGTGAGCGTCCGGTGCACGTCCGTCATCCGCTCGACGAAGGCGTCGTCGTAGCCCCTCCCCCGGTATCCGAGGAGGCATAGGAGGTTGTGCGCGCGGATCGGGACGGGGTCCATTCGCGGCTCTCACCTTGCAACCGGAGGCCCGGGGGGCTGTCCTCGTGCGGTTGCGGCGTGCGACGGGCGTGACCTATCGCGGGGACAAGGGGGGGCCCACCACCGACACCACGCGGGGATATTGCGCCTAACGTGCTGGAATCGCAAGGGTTACGAAATCGGGTTGCCGGGGCCCCGGTTTGGCACGCGATGTGATATTGCCCTCCCGTCGGTGTTGGAGACCTCCCATGACGAAGTTCCTGATCGGTGCAGTGATCGCGGCGGCCGCGGCCGTTGGTTCGGCGGGTGTCGCGAACGCGTCCCCCACGAGCCCGGTCCACGTCCCGGTGAACGCCGGTCGCGGCAGCGTCGCCGTGGGCATCGGCTTCGGCGGTGGTGGGTACTACGGCGGCGGCTACGCGCAGCCGGTGCAGAGCGGCTACTGGACCACCCAGTACCGCTACGTCCCCACGACCGTCTTCGTCGGGTACGACCAGTGGCAGCGGCCGGTCTACCAGACGCAGTACGTGCAGCAGGCCTACCAGGTCTGGGTCCCCACGGTGACCTACGCCCCGGTGGTCTACCGTCGTCCGTCCGTTCACGTCGGCTTCGGCTATCGCTGGCGGTAGCCGTTTGCCGAAGAGAGCGGTGACGCTTCTCTGAAGTTCGGGTCGAGCTCTTCCCTCCTGCCCAACCCTCCCTCCCAACTGAGCTCCCCGATGCCCCCGAGGCCGCAAGGCCTCGGGGGATTTTCTTTTCTCGGCGATCCCCGTCCGCCGACGCGAGGCCCGGTCGCCTCCGGCCGGCGCGCCCCGGCGTACGATCCGGGGCCCGCTCGAGCGGGAGCAAGGGATCGATGCCGTCGCCGGTTCGGTACGCCCGACTTCGCACGTGGGCCGGGTGTCTGGGCCTGCTGTTGGTGATCCTGGGCTTTGCAGTCGTCGTGACCGCCGTCTACGCGATCGTGATCCTCGCCGAGGTCCGGCGCGAGTCGCCGTGAGCGGGAGCGAACGGGAACGTCGCCGTCCCGTGACGGCGTCCGCGGCCCGTTCCCGGGACGCGAGGCCCGGTGGCCGTTCCGGTCGGGCGTCGGGCGCGTGAGGCTCCGGCCCGTGGCAGGGTAGGGTGATCGGCGGAGGGTCGTCGTTGCGCCGCGTCGTCCTGTGCGTCCTCTCGTGCGCCCTCGCCGGTCCCGTCCTTGCGGCGGACGCGCCGCCCGCGGCGCCGGCCGCGACCCCGACCCCGACGCCCACGCAGGCCGCGGGGCAGGCCGCGCTCGACGCGTTCACCGCGAAGGACGCGAAGGCGCTGGCCGCGCTGGCCGAGCGCGACGAGCCGGATCCGTGGCTCGTCGCGGAGGACCTGCTTCGCCGCGGCGCCGGTGAGGCCGCCGCGGCGTTCGCGGCGGCCGCGCCGCGCGCCGACGTCGAGGCGCTGCCCGCCTACGTCGCGGCCCGACGCGCCGCCGGCGACGACGCGGCGCGGCGGACGCGGGTCGCGACCGCCTCGACCGCGCTGACGGCCGGCAACCTCGACGCGGCGCTCGAGGCCCTCGGGCCGCCGGAGGCGCCGCCTCCGCGCGACGTGCCCGGCGTGCAGCTCCAGCACCTGCGCGGGCTGGTGCTCGCGCGGCAGCAGCGCCTCGTCGACGCCGCGATCGCGATGGCGGGGGCCGCCGAGACCGCCGAGGCCCTGGGATGGCTCCCGCGCGCCGCGATGTGCGCGGACCTGGCCGCGCGCCTCGCCTTCGACGGCCGCGACCTCCCGCGCGTGACCGCCGCGCTCGAGCGGCAGCACGCCGTCGCCATGCGGCGCGGCGACCGCCGTGACGCGGCGGCGGCGCTCTCGGGGCTCGGGTTCGCGGCGGCGGAGCGCGGCGACAAGGCGGCGGCGATCGAGGCCGGCGAACGCGCGATCGCGGCGTGGCAGGCGGCCGGCGAGCCCCGGGCCGCCGAGGTCGCGCGCGCGGAGCTCGGCGCGCGGCTCGCGCGCTTCGGCGAGCTCGAGCGGGCCGCGCAGGTGCTCGAGGAGGCGGTCCTCGGGTTCCGGACGCTCGGCGACCGCGGCGGGCTCGCCCAGGCGCTCGTCGACCTCGGCGATGCGTGCGCGCAGGCCGGCGCCGTCGAGCGCGCGGTGAAGGCGTGGGAGGAGGCGCGCTCGATCTACGAAAGCGCGGGCGACATCGCGGCCGAGCTGCCGGTCCTGATCGCGCTCGGACGGGTCCGCGGTCCGGGTCCGGCGCGTGACGACGCGAAGGCCCTCGAGGTGCTCACGCGCGCGCTCAAGCTCGCGGGCGAGCTCGGCGACGTGGAGGCCGAGGCGGCCACCGCGTCGCGGCTCGGCAACCTCCACGCGATGCGGGCCGAGAAGGCCGACGCGCGGGCGATGTACGAGCGCGAGCTCGCGCTGCGGGAGCGGCTCGGCGACGAGCGGGCGCTGGCGGCGGCCCTCATCGACGCGGGCCAGCGGTTCACGCACGCGCTCATGTGCGACGAGCAGGTGGCCGGGCCGTGGCTCGAGCGCGGGCGCGTGCTGGCCGAGAAGCTGGGCGAGCCCCGATGGGTGGCGAACGCGCTGTTGCACGGGGCCGACCTCGTGCTCGAGCTGGCGCGGTCCGCCGAGGCCCTCGCCGCCTACGAGCGGGCGCTCGCCGCGTCGAAGGCGGCGGGCCTCCCCGAAGCCGAGGCCGCGGCCCACCTCGGCATCGGCAACGCGCGGCTGCAGCAGCGCGACGCCCCCGCCGCGCTGGCCGCGTACGAGCTCGCGCTCGCCGGCTTCGAGAAGGACGGCAACCGCTTCGGGCAGGCCGTGGCCCTCGAGCAGTCGGCCAAGGCGCACGCGCTCCGGCCCGCGCACGCGCAGGCCGTGGCGGCGTACCAGCGTGCCATCGAGGTCGCGAAGCCGACGGGCGACGCCGTGTTCCTGGCGGGGCTGCTGCGCGGGCTCGGGCGCGTGCAGATGGGGTTCGGCGACGCGCAGAAGGCGCTCGCGGCCCTCGAGTACGCGCTGAAGCTCTCCGACAGCCGCGACGACCGCGTCGGCGCGTCGGACACGCTGCTGATCCTCGGCGTCGCCTACCGCCAGCTCGGCCGGTACGTGCTCTCCCTCGACGCGACCGAACGCGCGCGCGCGCTCCAGCTCCAGCTCGGCGACCGCCGCGGGGCGGCGATGACGCTCTGCAACCTCGGCGTCGTCTACTGGGACCTCGGGCAGATCGAGAAGGCGCTCGGCATGTACGAACGCGCCCTCGTCGACCTCGAGGCCGTGCAGGACCGCGACAGCATCGCGACCACGCTGGGCAACCTCGGGGCGACCCACGAGCGGCTCGGCGACCCGGCCCAGGCGCTCGAGCAGCACGCCCGCGCGCTCGCGATCTGGGAGGAGCTGAAGGACCAGGGCGGCACCGGCCGCGTGCGGGTCGCGATGGCGATGTGCCATTCCGCCACGGGCGCGCTCGACCGCGCGCTCGAGCTCGCCGAGCGCGGCCTCGCCGACCTCGAGGCCTCCGGCGACAAGCGCGGCGCCGTGTCGGCGCAGGTCGTGCTCGGGAAGGTGCTCGAGAAGCGCGGGGCCACCGCCAAGTCGCTCCAGGCCTTCGAGCGCGCCGCGCGGGGCGCCGAGAAGCTCGGCGCGACGGCGATCCAGGTCGAGGCCTTGGGCGCGCTCGCCGCGACCCGCCTGCGCGCGGGCGACGCCGGGCGGGCCGTGTCGGAGGCGCACCGCGCGGTCGAGCTGATGAAGACGCTCGTCGGCGGGCTCGGCGAGGAGCAGAGCGCCAGCGTCCGCGGCGAGTACACCGAGCTCTTCTCGACGGGCCTGCGGGCCGCGGCCCGCGTCGGCGACGTCGCCGAGGCGGCGTTCTTCCTCGAGAGCGGCCGCGCCGGCGCGCTCCTCGACGCCCTGCAGGTGCGCGACTCGCAGCGCTGGGCGGGCGTACCCGAGGCGCTGCGGCAGGCCGAGGCCGAGGCCCGCGCCGACGAGGCCCGGGCCCTGGACGCCTGGTCGAAGGCCTCCGACGGCGACGACCGCGCGCTCCTCCGCGCGCTGCGGGCCGACCTCGACGCGGCCCGCGCGAAGGTGGCGCAGGCCGTCGAGCGGATCCAGCGCGAGGCCAAGAAGGCGTCGCGGCTCGCCTACCCCGTCGCGACGCCCGTCGAGGACCTCCAGGCGCTGCTCGGCGACGGCGAGGCGCTGGTGCTCTACGGGCTCGCGAAGGGCGACGACCCGGCCCACGGCCTCGTGCTGACGCGCGACGACGCCCGCATCGTCGAGCTCGGCAAGACCTCGGCGATCGTCGCGGCGTGCGAGGCGCTCCACACCGACGACCCGTCCTCCGACCCCACGCCCGCGCTCGACCGTCTGCGCGCGCTCCTCGTCGCGCCGCTCGGCCTGCCCGAGGGCACCCGCCGGCTGCTGGTCAGCCCCGACGGCGCGCTC
>JAEUHO010000107.1 GCA_016795345.1 Planctomycetia bacterium
GGCCCCGGCGCGGGCCCGCGCCCGCTCGTCGAGGACGACGGCGACGACGAGACGATGGAGCTGCCCCGCGCGACGCCGCAGACCGGCCCGTTCGGCCTCGCGCTCGGCGACGTGGACGACGACCTGCGCGGCCACCTCGGCCTGGCCGAGGGCGACGGCGCGCTGGTCCTGGTGGTCCGCGACGGCAGCGACGCCGCGAAGCTCGGGCTGCAGGCGAAGGACGTCATCGTCCGCGTCAACGACACCGTCGTGAAGGCCCTCGCCGACGTCGGCACGGCCGTCCGCGCGGTGCCCGACGGCGGCGCGCTGACGATCGAGGTGCTGCGCGCCGGCAAGCCGGTGACGCTGAAGCGCTGACCCGCGCGGCGCACGGCCCGCCCGGTCTCGACGACGACGTCGCCGGCGACGTCGCGCCGCGGCCGGCGCGGGCCCGTCACCGCGGCGGGCGCGGGCGGGCCTTGCCGTCGAAGAAGGCGAAGATCCCGGGCAGGGCCTCGCCGACCACGAGCAGATGGTCGAGGTCGGCGAGCACGCGCAGGTCGACGGGCACGCCCGCGGCCTTCGCCGCGCGCGCGGTGCGCTCGGTGATCGCGCGGCCGAAGTCCTGCTCCGCGGTGACGGCGAGGACCGGCGTCGCCGTCAGCACCGACCACGTCGGGCTCGCGACGGACATCCACCCGCCCGCGATCGGCGCGAGGGCCGCGAACAGGTCCGGCTGGCGCACCGCCGCGCGCAGGAGCGCGCCCGCGCCCATGGAGTGCCCGACGCCGTACACGCGGTCGGGGTCGATCGGCAGGAGCGTGCGCAGGTCGTCCACGACCTCGGCGGCCGTGTCGACGTCGTCGGGCGCGGCCAGCACGACGCCCCGGGTCTGCGCCTGCCGCAGGGCCTCGCCGGCGCCGTACGCCTCGAAGAACATGTCCTCGGTGCCGCCCATCCCGTGCAGCGCGATCACGAGCGGCAGCGGGCCCGGCGGCCGGTCCGGCGCGGCCGGCGGGACCCAGACCCGATAGGGCCTGCCGCCCGCGGTGACGCGGTGGTGGTCGCCGGCGAGCGCCGCGCGGTCGAGGCGGGCCGCCGTGCCCGCGCGCGCCGCGGCCTCGAGCGCGGCGACCCCCTCCTCGAGCCGGCGCAGCTCGTCGGGCACGTCCACGAGGACCTCGTCCACCTCGTCGCGCAGCGCGCGCTCCATCCGCGTGACGAAACGGGCGAGGGTCGGCCGCAGGCCCGGCGGCGCGGCGACGGACGCCGGGACCGCCGCGAGCCGGGCCTTCGCGGCCGCGATGCGCGGGCTGGGGTCGCCGTGGACGACGCAGGTCTCGCCCCACACCCCGACCCCGAACGGCTCCTCGCCCTCCGTCAGGATCACCGTCAGGGCGCGGAGGCCCTCGCAGCGCTCGCTCGACCCCGGGTTCAGGGCGCGCGACGAGAGCGTCGCGGGGCGTCCGTCCCAGACGAGCGCCTCGGCGACGGTCCCGCACCCGCGGTTGTTGCCGCCGCACCGCGGGGGCAACGTCCAGAAGCCGGTGGCGCGCACGACCGGCCACGGCTGTGGGAGCGGCGCCAACGCGACCAGCCGTGCCTCGACGAATCTCATCCGAGTCCACGGCTCGTCCGGGAGCACCGACACCGCTGGGAGCCTCACGCGCGTGCGCGCGAGGGCCGCATACCCGGCCGTCCACGGCCGCTGGAACGGCGACTGCGTGTCCACGACGCGCCACGTCGCCTCGTTCAGCCCGTCGACGGCGTTCGCGCCCGCGCCCAGGAAGAACGCCATCGTCGCGCGCGAGACGAGCGCCGCGACGGCGCGACGCGTCTCGGCGTCCGTCGGCGGCGCGTCGCGCCACGCGTACTCGAAGGCCCGGAGGGCGAGCGCGAGGTCGCGTCGCGTGACCCGCGCCGGGCCGTCGTCGCGCGGCGCGATCGGCTTCGGGTCGGGCCTCGCGTCCGGCGCCGGTGCGGGCCTCGGGTCGGGGGTCGGGTCGGGCCTCGGGTCGGGCTTCGCCGGCGGGGGCGGCGTCGGCGGCGCGTCCTCCGCGGCGAGCGGACGCGGTGCGCCGAGCGCGGCGACGGCGACGAGGGCGGCCGCGACGGCCGCCGCGGCCCCACGGGGGCGAGCGCCGCGCCGACGTCGGGCGCGCCGCGTCGTCACGTCACGCGCCCATCGTCCCGAGCCGCAGGCCGACGCAGCCCATGAGGTAGCCGCCGCCGATGCTCGGCAGCAGCACCACGTCGCCCTTGCGGATGCGGTCCGGCGTCACGCGCACGCCGAGCACCTTGCCGTCGGCGTCGAGGTCGCGCGTGACGTTGCCCTGCCGCACCCCGTGGTCGAGCGCGACGAGGTTGCTGGCGGCCGACATGTTCCCGTACTTGTGGATCGTCCGCATGACGTTCGCGCACGCGAGCTTGTCGGCGAGCCCGTCGACGATGCGGCCGTTGGCCTGGTGGGGGACCAGCCACGCCCGGTCGAGGATCGCGCGCAGCTCGGGGTGCCCGGCCTTGAGGTCGGAGAGGTCGTAGCCGAGCGTGCGGACGGTGCACTCGGCCATGTTGTTCACGGCGTTGCGCAGCACGCTGGGCCCGGCCGTCATCACGATGAGCGACCGCTCGACGAGCGGGTGGCTCGGCTTGTCGGCCGTCGGCGGGAAGCAGCGCAGCTCGTGGGGGTTGTTCGAGTTGCCGAGCTGGATCGCCGTCGCCGAGTACTCGAAGGCGAGGTGCGGCGGCAGCATGCCCGTGCCCGCGGGCGCGCCCTCGACGCGCGACACGACCGCCGCGCCCGCCCCGTCCGCGAAGAGGATCGCGGTGAGCGGGTCGTGGTAGTTGAGCATCGGGTGGATCTTCTCGGCGCCCACCACGAGCACGTGCTTCATGGCGCCGGACGCGACCATCCCGTACGCGAGGCCGAGCCCCTGGATGGACCCGGCGCACGCGCCCATGAGGTTGAACGAGGCCGTGCGCGTCGCCCCGAGCTCCTGGGCGAGCAGGCAGTGGTCGCCCGGGATCATGCGGCTCGGCGTGAACGAGGCGTACACGATCATCCCGAGGTCGGCGGCGGCGACGCCCGCCATCTCGAGGGCCCGCTTCGACGCGGTGAGGGCCATGTCCACGGTGCGGGTCGTCGGGTGGCAGAAGGGCCGCTCGTGGATCTGCGTGACCTGGTCCACCCAGGCGCCGAACGGCCCCGAGCGCGCCGTGTCGTAGCCGTGGATCATCGGCTCGAGGTCGTCGTTGGTGACGACCGTCTCGCCGACGCACGAACCGGTACCCGTGAGCTGGACGCGGGGATCGAAGGGGACGCGCAACCGGGGCTCCTCGATGTCGTCGGGACTCGTCGGGCTCGTCGGGACGTCGTCGGACCGGCGGGACACCGACCCCGGGAGGCGCCGGCGCGGCCGCCCTCCCGGACGTCGGACCCCGTGGAGGGACGGGGCGGCCCGGGGTGTGTCGGGCGTGCCCGAACGCCCCCCGTGGCTCCGAAGCGTACCGGACCGGCCCCCGGATTCCCAACCGATCCGCGCCCCGGCGGACCGTCGGTCGGGGCCGGTACGGTGGCGGGCGCGGGGGGCGCGCCTCGCCCGGTGCGCGACGGGCGCGCCGCCGCGCGCGGGGGCGCCGCGTCGTGCCGCCCGCTGCTTCCCCGGCCCGCGTCCCGTCCTCCCCCGCCCGCCCCGGACCCCGCCCGTGCCCCGCGCTCGCCCCTCCAGCCCCGCCGACCGCCTCGCGCCGCTGCCCGCGGCGGCCGCCGGGCCTCGGGTCCTCCTGGTCGGGCCGCCGGGCGCCGGGAGATCGCGGCACGCGCTCGCGGCCTTCGACGACGGCGTCGAGCGGTTCGGCCCCGACCGGTGCCTGCTGGTCCTGCCGACGTACGGCGAGGTCGAGCACCACAAGCGCCTCGCGGTCTCGCGCCGCGAGGAGCGGCGGCCCGCGCGCGGCATCCTCGACCTCTCGTACGCCACGTTCACGTCGCTCGCCGAGCGGTTGGTGCCGGACTTCCGCGTCCGCGACCTCCCGTCCCGGCGCGAACGCGACCTGCTGGCCGAGGAGGCCTTCCGCGCGGTCGCCGCGCCGGTGTTCGCGGAGGTCGTCGACCGGCCGGGGCTGCGGGCCCGCTTCCTGCGGCTCGTGAAGGAGCTCAAGCAGTCCGGCGAGGCGCCGGACGCGCTGCGCGCGCGGCTGCGCGCGCGCCGCGAACGGCTCACGAGCCCGACGAGCCGCGAGACGCTCGCCGGGTTCCTCGACGTCTGGGCCGCCTACGACGCGCGCCTCGCCGCCGTGCACCTCGCCGACCACGAGGACGTGCTGCGGTCGGTCGTCGCGCGGGCGCGCACGGGCGGCGCGGGCGGCCTGTCGGGCGTCGCCCTGGTCGTCGTGGACGGGTTCGAGGACCTCTCGGGCGTCGAGGCCGCGCTGCTGCGCGCCGCGACCGACGCGGTGACCGCCGCGGGGGGGCGCGTGATCGTGACGCTGCCCGCCGACGACGCCGCGCGGCCGTGGTTGTTCCCGCGCTCCGCGCGCCTGCGCGCCACGCTGCGCGACCGGTGGGGGTTCGCGGAGGTCGTGTTGCCCACGTTCGCGCGGGCGACCGCGCCGTCCCTGGCGCGGCTCGCGACCGCGGTCTTCGCGCCGCCCGACCCCGCCCGCCCCCGCGTCCCGGCCGACGACGCGCTCCGCTCGATCGTCGGCGCGGACCCGGCGGACGAGATCGACCGCATCGGCCGGGAGATCCTGCGCCTGCGCCGCGACGGCGAGATCGCGTCGTTCCGCGAGGTCGGGGTCGTCGTGCGGCGCCTCGACGGCGTGGGCCCCGCGATGCGCCGCGCGCTCGAGGCCCTCGGCATCCCCGCGCGGCTCTCGACCGGCGGCGCGCGGCTCTCGTCGGAGGCGGTGGTGCGCGCGGCCCGCGGGCCCCTGGCCCTGCTGGCGGGCGACGACGGCGAGGACGAGGCCGACTTCGACCCGTTCCTCCTCCTCGACCACCTGCGCTGGCGGGCCCTCGCGTCGGGCGCCGCGTTCCCGATCGCCCTCGTGGACGGCCTCGACCACCGCTGGCGCACCGGGCTCGCGCCTTCGACGTGGGGGGCGTGGCGCGACGACGTCGTCGCCGCGGGCCCCGGCCCGGCCGCCGTCGCCGCCGCGCTCGACGGGCTGCGGGCGCGGGCGCGCGCCCTCGACGCCGCGCCGCCCTCCGACGACGCGGGGGCCGTGTGGGCGCTCCTCGCCGACGCGATCGGCGCGTCGTTGCCGCTCCCCGCGGGCGGCGCGCTCGACGCCGACGGGCGCCCGCTCGATCCCGACGACGACGCGCGCGTGGTCCGCGCCCGCACCGCCCGCGCGCGGCTGCTCGCCCTCGCCCACGAGGGCGCGCGCGCGGCGCCGGGCCTCGCGTCGGCGGGGCGGCCGACCGTCCGCGCCGCCGTGGACGACCTGCTCGCGGCGGCGGACGACGCGTCGGCGGAGCCCCCCGACCGCCGGCTCGACACCGTGCACCTCCTCGACGTCGAGGAGGCGCGGCACTGGGAGCTCCCGGTCGTGTTCGTCGCCGGCCTCGTGGACCGCGCGTTCCCGCTGCGCCCCCGCGAGGACGTGCTCCTGCGCGACGAGGACCGCGAGCGCCTCGCGGGCGACGACGCCGAGGGCTTCACGTGGCGCACGGCCCGCGAGGCCGAGGCCGACGAGCGGCGGTTCTTCCTCGTCGCGCTCACGCGGGCGCGCCGCCGGCTCTACCTCACGCGGCCGGCGGCCGACGAGGACGGCCGCGCGGCCGCGCCGTCGCCGTTCGTGGCCGCGGTGGCGGAGGCCCTCGGGCGCCCCGAGGGCGATCCCGACGCGCTGCTCGTCGCGACGCCGGACCTGCGCCGCGACGCGCCGCCCCCCGAGGCGGCGGTGGTCCCGCGCGACCTCGAGCGCTTCATGGCGGCCCACCTCGGCGCGCTCGCCACGCCCGCCGGCGACGGCGACCGCCGGCGCGCCGTGGCGCTCGCGCGCACGGGCGGCGCCCGCGCCGCGGCGCTGCTCGCGCGCGGCGCGCGGTTCCTGCGCCCCGCGGCCGACCCGACGGGCGACGCCGTGGTGGCGCCCGCGACCGCGGCCGTGGCGAAGGTGTCGCCGACGTCGCTCGAGGCCGGCGCGGCCTGCCTGCACCGCTTCTTCCTGACGAAGGTGCTCCGGCTCGACGCCGAGGAGGCGCCGTTCGGCGGCGTCGCGTTCGGGGCCCGCACGCTCGGCGAGCTCCTGCACGCCGCGCTGCACCGGGCCGTCCTCGCGCCGGCGGCGCGGCCGGAGGCCGTCGCGCAGGAGGTCGTCGGCGCGGCGGCGGCGAAGCTGCCCGACCCGGCCGACCGCGCGTTCGTCCTCGACGAGCTGACGCGCGTCGTCACGTTGTTCCGGCTGCGCGAGGCCGAGGGCGAGCGGGGCGGGTTCGTCCCCGCCCCGGCCGACCTCGAGGTCGCGTTCGGCGGCGCGGGCCGCGAGGTGTGGCTCGGCGACGGGGCCGGCCGGTTCGCGCTGACGGGCCGCGTGGACCGCGTGGACACCGACCCGCCCGCGCGCCGCCGCGCGATCGTCGTGGACTACAAGAGCGGCGCGACCGGCGCCGACCGCGAGGCCCGGCGCGCGCTGGCGGAGGGCGACGCGCTGCAGCTGCCGCTCTACGCGCTCGCGCTCGAGGCGACGCGGGACGTGCGCGTCGAGGGCCTCGAGCTCGTCGCCGGGCGCCGGCGCGGCCGCGCCGCGGTCGGCACGGAGGCCGTCGGCGAGGCGCTCGTCGCCCGCGCCGAGGGCCTGCCGCCGCGGGTGCGCGACGCGGACGCGTTCCGCGCGCTCCTCGAGGGCGCGCGCACGCGCGCGCGCGACGTCGTGGCCGCGGTCCGGGCCGGGCGCATCGACAAGAACCCCGCGGACGCCGCGGTCTGCGACCGCTGCCCCGCGCGCGGCGTCTGCCGGCCGGACGTGGACCGGTTCGCGCCCGCGGGCGGCGACGACGACGGGGAGGGCGCCGAATGAGCGCCGCGCTCACCCCCGCCCAGCGCCGGGCCGTCGAACGCGGCCGCGGCGACGCGTGCGTGCTCGCCGGCGCCGGCTGCGGCAAGACGACCGTGCTCACGCAGCGCTTCGTCGAGCTGGTGGCGCGCCACCGGCTCGACCCGCGCCGCGTGGCCGCGCTCACCTTCACCGACCAGGCGGCGGGGGAGATGCGGGCCCGCATCGCGGCGGCGTTCCGCGC
>JAEUHO010000114.1 GCA_016795345.1 Planctomycetia bacterium
CGAGGGGGTGCGGGTCTCTGTGACCTTGCGAGACTTCCTGGACATGAGTACCTCCCGAAGAAGGGAGGGGATTCTCTACGACCCGAGTGTCAACCCCGAGAGGGAGGTCAGGGTACGGGGATGCCGCCGTGGGACTACCTGCCCGAGGACCAGCGCTGGGACCTCGTGAACTACGTGCGAGGCCTCTCCAACACCGGAGCGGCCGCGGAAAGGAGCAAGAAGTGACCGGTGACGTCATGACCGCCCCGACCGGGCGCAAGCTCGCCGACCAGCCGTCGGCCCGCTAGTTCCTCATCAGCTCCGTCGTCTTCTTCGCGATCACCGCGCTCGTGGGCGTGCTGGTCTCGCTGAAGTTCATCTGGCCCGAGTTCATGGGCTCGGCCCCGTGGCTGACCTTCGGCCGCATGCGGCCGCTGCACGTCAACGGCGTGCTTTTCGGCTGGCTCCTCGCCGCCGACATCGGGCTCGTCTTCTACATCGTGCCGCGGCTGTGCGGGAACCAGCTCTGGAGCGAGAAGCTCGGCCTGTTCACCTGCGCGCTGTTCGACACGGTGGTGCTGTCGGCGGTCTACACGACGCTCTCGGGCACGACCCAGGGCCTCGAGTACGCCGAGCTGCCGTTCCTGCTCGACGTCGGCGTCACGGTGTCGTGGGTGCTCTTCGGCGTGAACGTCTTCATGACGATCGCGACGCGCAAGCACGAGAAGCTCTACGTCAGCATCTGGTACATCATGGGCGGCATCCTGTGGACCGCCTTCGTGTACATCGGCGGCAACTTCGCCACGATGTTCCAGAAGGGCATCTCGCAGGCGAACCTCAACTGGTTCTACGTCCACAACGCCGTCGGCCTGATCTTCACGCCCTTCGGCATCGCCATCGCCTACTACTTCATCCCGCTGGCGGCCGACAAGCCGCTCTACAGCCACCGGCTGTCGATGGTCGGGTTCTGGTCCATCGCGTTCATCTACGTCTGGACCGGCGCCCACCACATGCTCCACGGGCCCATCAGCGAGTGGCTGCAGACCGTCGCGATCCTGTTCAGCGTGATGCTGATCATCCCGGTCTGGACGGTCATCACGAACTTCTACGGCACGGTCGCCGGCCGGTGGGACGTGGTGAAGAAGAGCCCGATCCTGAAGTTCCTGATGGCGGGCACGACCTTCTACCTCCTGACGTGCTTCCAGGGGCCCATGCACTCCCTGCGCAGCGTCAGCGCCATCGTCAGCAAGACGGACTGGATCGTCGGCCACGCCCACATGGCGGTGCTCGGCGCGTTCAGCTTCTTCGCCATCGGCGGCACGTTGTGGGCGCTGCCCCGGATCACCGGCCGCCCGATCTACTCCGACGCGCTCGCGAGCCGCTCGTTCTGGCTGATGTTGTGGGGCGGCCTGATCTACTTCGTGAGCCTCTGGGTGGGCGGCTTCATGCAGGGCCTCCAGTGGAACGACACGTCGATCCCGTTCGTGGACACGGTCGTCTTCATGCGGCCGTTCTGGATCGCCCGCGCGATCGGCGGCGCGCTCATGTACGCCGGCATCGTCGTCTTCCTGTACCTCGTGTTCCGGTCGCTCGGGCACGCGGAGGACGAGGCGGCGGTCGCGAAGGCCAACCCGGTGAACGGCTAGGAGGCGCCCATGATCCCCAACCCCCTCCTCAAGACCGACCGCAGCGCGATGGCGCTGTTCGTCTTCTCCCTCGTGTTCTTCTTCATCGGGGGGACCCTGACGACGCTGTTCCCGGCGCTCGTCGAGGACTCCTGGAGCAAGCCGGTCGAGGGGCTGAAGCCCCTCACCGACCAGCAGGCCGCGGGCCGCGAGATCTACAAGCGCGAGGGCTGCTGGTATTGCCACACCCAGCAGGTCCGCAAGCTGCCGTCCGACGTCGCGCGGTACGGCTGGCGCGGCACCGCCGCGCCCATCAGCGTCCCCGGCGAGTACGTCAACGACGCCCCGCACTTCCTCGGCACGCGCCGGATCGGCCCCGACCTGTCCCGCGTCGGCGGCAAGTACGACCGCACGTGGCACCTCGCGCACTTCCGCAACCCGCGCGACCTCGTCCCCGGCTCCGTGATGCCCCCGTTCCCCTGGATCGCCAACGACCCCAAGGAGTTCGAGGCGCTCCTCGCATACCTCCAGACCCTCGGTCGCGCCCGCGACTGGCGTCCGAACCACGACTACGAGGAATAGGCCGCCGGCCCCGAAAGGACTGCCATGACCGACCACGAACCCACCGTCTACCCGAGCGGGGTGCAGGAGAACCACGGGGGCGCGATCCCCATGGTGCTCCGCCTCACCTACGTCGGCTTCGTGCTCTTCGGCCTCCTCTACTTCTTCTTCTGGCGTCAAGGCTCCGGGACCGAGCTCGTCGAGCAGTACAACAAGCTCACCGGGGTGAAGTAAGGACGGGACCGCCATGGACCGCGCCTCCGTCAAGCCGGGCCTCGGGACCCCGCTCCCGATCGTGCCGGCCGCGACGGAGGGCGCCCCGGCGCGCCCGACGCCCCTCCCGCCGCCGCCGCCGCGGTTCGCCGTGGCGCGGCGGCTCGTGCAGGGCGGCGTGCTCGCCCTGCTCGTGCTCGCGCCCTTCCTCGACCTGCTGCGGTTCGACCTCGTCGCGGGCGTCCTGGTCCTCGCGGGCCACCGCCTGCACCCGGGCGTCGACCTCTGGGCCGTCTACGGGATCGTGCTCGTCGGGCTCCTCTGGGTGTTCGGCGGCGCGCTGATCCACGGCCGCCTCTGGTGCGGCTGGCTCTGCCCCCAGACGCTCGCGAGCGAGATGGCCACCAAGCTCGAGGGCAAGGTGCTCGGCAAGGGCCGCGCCGCGAAGCGCGGCCCCGCCCGTGCGCTCGCGTACGGCGGCACCGTCGTCGCGGGCGCCGCGTTCCTCGCCGCCGCCGCCGTCAACTACTTCCTCGTGCCCGCCCAGCGGCTCGCTCCGCCGCAGGCCGCGTGGGTCGGGTTCGGCGTGCTCACGGCCCTCATCGCGGCGGACCTGCTGTTCGTCCGCCACACGTTCTGCCTGCGCGCGTGCCCCTACGGCGTCCTGCTGCAGCTGGTGCAGGACCCGAAGACCATGCGCGTCGGCATGGCCGACGAGGACCGCGCGATCTGCATGAACTGCAAGGCGTGCGACCGCGCCTGCTTCATGGACGTCAGCCCGCGCGACCGCGACCGCCGCACGGAGGCCGCGTGCCTCCTCTGCGGCCTCTGCGTCGACGCCTGCGACCGCGTGTTCGCCAAACGCGGCCGCGAGGGGATCCTCCACCTCCGCTTCCCGGCGGGCAAACCCGGCTGGCCCACGTGGCTGTCGCGCATCGGCCTCTCCGACGCGCGGCGCCTGGGCCTCGCGCTCGTGACGCTCGGCGTCGCCGTCGGCGCCGTGCTCGTCATGCGGTCGCGCGAGGGTGTGTCGGTCACGGTCCGCCCGCGCTACGACGACAGCCGCCTGACGGCCGAGGGCGCGGTCGAGAACGTGTTCGACGTCACCGTCTCGAACGGCGAGGAGACCGCCCGCGGCTTCGACGTCGCCGTCGACGGGCTGCCGGGCGTGGTCGTGCGCACCGGCGGGCGCATCGAGGTCCCCGCGAGCGGCCGCGTCACGGCGCGCGTGGCCCTCGAGCTGCCCGCCGGAGCCGCGCCGCCGACGGCGGGGGCGCACCCCGTCCGGCTCCGCCTCGTCGGCCCCGACGGCGCGACGGTGCTCGAGAAGTCCGCCTCGTTCTTCGTCCCGGGGAAGGCTCGACCGCGTTGACCGCGAGGCCCGGCCGCCGCGAGGGCCGCCCACACGTGGCGCCCCGGGCCGGGCCTCGCGTCGCGGGCGCGGGTCGGGGAGGATCGCCGGGCCCCATGCCGTCCGCCCCGCCCGACGTCCCGCCCGCCGCCCCGTCCGCCCCGGACGCCGACTTCTGCGGCCACTGCGGCCTGCCGGCCGGCGCGCACGGGCCCCGCCGCGTCGTCGACGAGGTGCCGCGCGTCTTCTGCTGCGTCGGCTGCTCCATCGCGTTCGGCCTCGCGGGCCGCGGCGCGCGCGAGGGGGGCGGCAGCGAGGCCGCCGTGTGGCTCGCGCGGCTCGCGCTCGGCACCGTGCTCGCGATGCTCGTCATGTCCATCGCGTGGGTCGAGTACTTCGACCCCGTCTCGGCCGCGAGCGAGGAGTACCGCCGCTTCGCCCCGATCGCGATGTTCGTCGCCGCGACGCCCGTCGTGCTCCTGCTGGGGGTGCCCTACGCGTACGGCGCGTTCGCCGCGCTCTCGCGCCGCCGCGTGAGCGCCGACGTCCTCATCGCCACCGGCATCTTCGCCGCGTGGGCCGGCTCCGTCGTCGGCCTCGTGACCGGCGCGTCCAACGCCCTCTTCCTCGACACCGCCTCCGGCCTCGCCACGCTCGTGACCGTCGGCCGCTGGCTCGAGTCCACCGCGAAGGAGCGCGCGGCCCGCCGGCTGCGCGAGTTCCTCTCCGAGGCCGAGCGCCCCGCCGTCCGCCTCGCGCCGGGCGCGGGCCTCGCGCGGCCCGGCGCCGAGAGCTCGGTGCGCGCCGCCGACCTCGCCGTCGGCGACCGCGTCCTCGTGCGCCCCGGCGAACGCGTCCCCGCCGACGGCGTCGTCGAGGAGGGCCGCGCCCTCGTGGACGAGGCGGCGCTGACGGGCGAGCCGCTCCCGCGCGCGGTCGCGCCCGGCGACGCCGTCGCCGCGCCGGTCGTGCCCACGGACGGCCCGCTCGTCGTGCGCGTCACCGCGACCGGCCGCTCCTCGCGCCTCGGCGAGGTCGCGGCCGTCCTCGCGCGCGCGCGGGCCGAACGCTCGCCGCTCGAGCGCCTCGCCGACCGCGTCTCGGCGGTCTTCGTCCCCGGCGTCGTCGCGCTCGCGCTCGG
>JAEUHO010000126.1 GCA_016795345.1 Planctomycetia bacterium
CGCGCGATCTGGTCGCGGATCTCGACGGTCACCTTGTGGTACCCGACCGACAGGGCGACGTTCTTCCCGTCCACGTTCGCGAGCAGCGACCCCATCCACTCTTCACTCGTGGAAGACCGGTAGCCCGTCAGCCACTTCGGCTCCGCCGGAAGCTCCGTCGTCGCCGTGTCCGTCGCGCGCAGCCACGCGGTCGCGGCCACGTCCTTCGTGAACCCGCCGGTCCCCGTCACCTTCAGCGCCGTCGCGCCCGCCTTCACCTCGAACTCGCCGTCCATCACGCGCAGCCCGCCCTCGTTCGGCAGCTCGAGCATCGCGCCCGGCCCGACGACGAGCCGCGCGCCGTCCTTCGTCCGCACCTCGAGCGCATTCGCGCCCCGCGCCTCGGTCCGCACGACGTCGCCGGGGAAGAGGAGCCCGCGCTCGTCGAGCGGCGTCCACCGCTCGCGCCCCGCGGGGCGCACGAGCGCCACACCCTGCACCGCGGTCACGAGCCCCGCCCGACCGTCGTCCTTCAGCGTCCCCGCGACCCCGGGCCTCGGCGCCACGAGCCCCATCGCCATCGCGGCCAACACGAACGGGACGGTACGACGCATGGGACCTCCTCGGCTCCGGGCGCGCGCGCCCCGGGCCCCCATTGGACACCTCCGACCGCCCCGGGTTCAGCCGGGGGCGGCCCGCCACGCACGGCCGGTGCCGCGAACGGGGGCACCGGCCACCGGGCCTCGCGGTCGCCCGCCGGCGGACCGGGCCCCCGTCCGTCGCCTGTCCTGTTTCCTCGGTCCCTGCGCCGCGCTCCGCTCGCGTCCGCATACCGCCGTCCGACCCCCGCCCCGGGGGCGCCCCCGCGCGGGCCTCGCGGTCCGCCCCCCTGACGTATCTTCCTGTCCGTCGTCCCCCCGGAGCCCGGATGCCCCCCGTTCCCCCGCGCCGCCCGCGGCCCGGCTCGCCGGTCCGGCTCGGTCGGACGCTGGCCGTGATCGGGTGCGTGCTCGCGACCTGCCTCGCTCCCGCGGCAGCCGAGGATCCGCCGACGCGAGGCCCGGTGGCCGTCAGCCCCCCGCCCGCGCCCGGCGGCACGCCGACGGTGGTGCTCGACGGCGTCGAGGTCGCCACGGTGGTGCGGCCGCTCGGCGACGCGGACGGTCCCGCGCCGGACGACCTCGTGCGGGTCGGCGCGTACTGGGTGCGGCGTGCGGCGTCGCGGCTCGTGTTCCGGTCGGCGCCCGGGCGCCTGTTCCGCGTCGGCGACGACGGCGGCGAGCGGCTGGTCGGCGTCACCGTGGTCGGCACGCCGGTCGGCGAGGCGATCGCGGGCGGCGTGAGGCTCGGCGAGCACGTGCGGTACGGGCTCGCGCCCGAGGCCGACACGTTCGGCGCCGGGCCCGACGCCGGTCTCGCCGACCTCGCGTGCGTGCGCGTCGTGCGGCCGACGGAGGCCCAGGTCGCGCGGCTCGCGCGGCTCGACCTCGCGCGCGTCGTGTTCGTGGACGCGGGCGCGGCCGACGACCCGGTGCCGACGCTGCCCGAGGCCGTCGCGCACCTCGTCCTCGGCGACGGCCTCGAGGGGAAGGGCCCGCGCGAGCTGGCCGGGCTCGAGGCCCACCCGCGGCTCGTGTCGCTCGCGCTCGGCGCGCGGTCCGACGGCCCCACCGACCTCCACCCGCTGCGCGGGCTCGTGGCGCTGCGGTCGCTCGACCTCGGGGGGCGCGACGTCGCCCACCTCCGCGCGCTCGCGCGGCTGACGGCCCTGCGCACGCTCGACGCGGCGGGCTGCCTCGTGCTCGACGACCTGCGGCCGCTCGCGGGGCTCGCCGCGCTCCACACCCTCGATGTCTCGTTCACGGCCGTCGAAGACCTCGGGCCGCTCGCGCGACTCCCGGCCCTGCGCACGCTGACCGCCGTCTCGACGCGCGCGACGTCGCTGCCGGAGGATGGCTTCGACGCGCTGCGCACGCTGCGCCTCCTCGGGACCGACGTGCCCCGCGCGGCGATCGCCGCCTTCGCGGCGCGCCGGCCCGCGTGTCTCGTGGCGGCCGACGCGCGGACGACGCTCGCGCCCGCGCTCGCGGGCGCGACGCCCGTGCGCACGCGCACGCGCGGGACGTGCCACCGCGTGGCGGCGCAGGAGCGGACGCTGGCCGACGTGCGCGACCCGGCGGCCGTCGCGGCGTTCGTGGCGGCGCTGCGGTTCGCGACGCCCGAGTTCGCCGACGACGCCGCGACCTGCGGCTCGCCGACCTTCGAGGTCTTCGCGGGCGAGCGGTTCGTGGCCTCGCTCGGCCTGCACGGAGGCGCGCTCCTGCGGTGGGCCGG
>JAEUHO010000129.1 GCA_016795345.1 Planctomycetia bacterium
AGCCCGGGATTCCCACGAGGGTCTGAGCCTGAAATGAAGTGAGGCGCGCCTTTTGCGCTGTGGATCGTCAACCACGATCGAACCACGGCACATCGGGAACACGCCTCATGGGTGAACTTACCACACTGCGCCCCTCGTTCCGGCCTTCTCTCCGTGTCGAGGCCGGGGACGGCTGCCTGTCGAGCTTCGGCGGCGTGGCCTACCTGCGGGAGTTCGAGGAGCGCACCGGGATCCTGCGGAAGCTCCTCCGCGACCTCGAGGATCCCCGGGCAGTCGGTCGGTCCGCCCATGGCACCGACGCGATGCTGCGCCTGGCCCTGTACGGCCGCGTGCTCGGCTTCCCCGACGTCGCGGACGCCGACCACCTCCGCTTCGACCCGGTGCTGCGCAGCGTCCTCGCCCCCGGGGGACAGGATCGCGTCGGCAGCCCGCTCGCGTCGAAATCGACGATGCACCGCTTCCTGACCGTCACCCTGGAACGCCGGGCCAACCGACGCGCCCTCGTCGAGGCGGTCCTGCGCACGGCCCTCCACCCGCTGCTCCGTGGCGGCGCGCTTCCGCGCCGCGTCTACGTCGACCTCGACTCGACGGAGATCGAGGTGCACGGGGCGCAGGAGGGCTCGTGCAACAACGGCTACTTCCGCGCCTACTGTTACCACCCCGTCGTCCTCTCGCTGGGCGACCTGGGCACGACGCTCGGCTTCCTTCTGCGGCCGGGCAACGCCCACAGCGCCAAGCACGCCGTCGCGTTCGTGATCCCGCTCCTGCACCGGATGCGCAAGATTCTCGGCAACCGCGTGCAGATCGTGCTGCGAGCAGACTCCGGCTTCTCTGATCCCTCGTTGCTCGCCGCGCTCGAGAAGCACGGCTTCTACTACATCATCCGACTGCGCGAGAATCCCCAGTTGCTGTGCAAGGCTTCGCGGATCGCGACCCGGACGCCCGGTCGTCCTTCCAAGCGCAAGAGCGAGTTCCGCTACCTCTCCTTCGGCTACCGCACCAAGTCGTGGCCCGAGAAGCGCCGCGTTGTCGCGCGCGCCGAGTACGAACCCGGCACGCTCTTCCCCGACTGGACGCTGCTCGTCGCCCACCTGCCGACGCGGCAGAAGCGGCGCGCGATCGTGCGGGCCTATCTGCGTCGCGGTCGCAGCGAACAGGTGCACGACGTCTTCAAGAACGAGCTTCGCGGCGACCTCATGAGCCATCACAAGATGCGGCATAACCAGACCCGCGGCCTGCTCACCGCGCTCGCCCAGAACCTGCTCGTCGCCTTCGACGCCGCCACCCGAGGTTGCCGTCACCCGCGCCGCCCGACCACCATCCGCGAGAAACTGCTGCTCGTCGCGACCACGCTCGTTCGCCACGCTCGGTCCCTCGTGCTGCGCCTGGCCGCTCCGGGGCCGCGATCGCGTCTGTTCGCTCGCCTCGCGCGAGCCGTCAACGCCCTCCGACCGGCACCGGCGTAGCGGAGATCGCGCCGCAGAGCCTCAGCGACCCTCGGCCGCGCCACCCGTACGCCCGAAGCGGGCGCCGGACCCCGTCCGCGCGCTCAAGTTGCCCCCGCTGCGACGGCCGAGATCCCGCCGCCCCCTTCCAACGACGGCCCTTCGATCGTGAAGCGCCCGTCCCGCGCGTCTGCGGCAGAGGTCAGGCCTGCCACGTGGGAAATCCGGGCT
>JAEUHO010000139.1 GCA_016795345.1 Planctomycetia bacterium
GGCCCGGGACGGCGCGCGCGAGGCCCGCGAGCCGCGCGCCGACGTACGTGGGGTAGCCGCCGAAGAGCTCGTCGGCGCCCTCGCCCGACAGGACGACCTTCACGCGCGCGCGCGCCGCGCGCGCGAGGAGCAGCGTCGGCACGAGGGACGGGTCGCCGATGGGCTCGTCGATCGAGGCGAACACCTCGTCGAACCCGGCCGCGAGCGCCGCGGCGTCCACCGGGACCTCGTGGTGCTCGGTGCCGAGCGCGCGGGCGGTCGCGCGCGCGGCGTCGCCCTCGTCGAAGTCGCGGTCCGCCGGGCGCAGCGTGAACGTCGGCACGGGCCCGTCGCGGCGCGCGAACGCCGCGATCGCGGCCGAGTCGAGGCCGCCGGACAACCCCACGCCGACGGGCACGTCGGCCCGCCGGCGGCTCGCGACCGCCTGCTCGACGAGCGCGCGGACCTCGGCGGCGGCCTCGCGCCGCGACGGGAGGCGAGCGGGCCTCGCGGTCCCGGGAGCGGGGAGCGTCCACCACGGGCGGACCTCGACGCGGCCGTCGCGCGCGACGAGGACGTGCGCGGGCGGGAGGCGGTGCACGCCGGCCCACGGCGTCAGCGGCGCGGGCACGAAGCGGTGCACGAGGTAGCGCGCGACCGCGTCGGCGGAGAGGACGCGCGGGGCGTCGGGGTGGGCGAGGAGCGCCGCGAGCTCCGACGCGAAGACGATCCGGTCGCGGGCCGCGAACCAGACGAGGGGTTTCTCGCCGAGGCGGTCGCGCGCGAGGAGGAGCGTGCGGGTCCGGCCGTCCCACGCGGCGAAGGCGAACATGCCCTCGAGGCGCGGGAGGCAGGCCTCGCCGTCGAGGAGGACGTGCTTGAGGAGGACCTCGGTGTCGGTGGTGGTCGTGAAGCGCTCGCCGCGGGCCTCGAGGTCGCGGCGCAGCGTCGCGTGGCCGTAGAGCTCGCCGTTGAGCGCGACGACGACGGGGCCGCGCGCGTCCTCCATGGGCTGCCGGCCGTCGGGGCCGCCGACGATGGCGAGCCGGCGCGCGCCGAGGAGGGCGTCCGGCGCGGCGACGACGTGGCCGTCGTCGGGGCCGCGGTGGACGAGGCGGTCGAGCATCCGCGCGAGGTCCGCGCGGTCCGCGGGGGTGCCGACGCCC
This sequence comes from Planctomycetia bacterium, assembly GCA_016795345.1. Classification (GTDB taxonomy): domain Bacteria; phylum Planctomycetota; class PLA2; order PLA2; family JAEUHO01; genus JAEUHO01. The sequence continues at coordinate 1,146 of JAEUHO010000139.1, forward strand.
GGCCCGACGATGCCCGCGATCCCGCACATGTCAGCCGCGGGTGGCGAGGGTCTCGCCGCGGGCGAGCCGTCGCGAGAGCGCGTCCGCGTGGCGGATGGGCTCCGGCAGGCGGTACTTCGTCGCGCACTCGAGCACGCGGCGCGCGGCGGGGAACAGCCCGATGCGGTGGCCGACGCTCACGTAGACCGGCGCGACGCCGTCGCGGGTCGTGAGCACGAGGCCGACGCGTCTGCCCTTCAGCATCAGCGCGCGCCAGTCGCCGCGGTGGCGGCCGGCCTTCTCGTGGGCGCCGACGAGGAGCGACTTGCCGACGCCGACGACCGGCACGTCGAGGTGGAGGCCGAGGTGCGCCGCGATGCCGAGGCCGCGGGGGTGCGCGATCCCGTGGCCGTCCACGAGGAGGAGGTCGGGACGGGTGCGCAGGCGCGCGAGCGCGTCGAGGAGGATCGGCGTCTCGCGGAACGAGAGGAGGCCGGGGACGTACGGCATCGGCGCGGGCGCCGACGCCGAGACGGTCTCGACGACGTGCCAGTCCGGCGCCTCGCACACGACGACCACGCCGTGGACGTGGCCGTCGCGGTCCACCGCGCAGTCGACGCCGGCGACGCGGCGCAGCGGCCGGCGCGGCGCGCCCTTGGCGACCACCTTCGCCGCGAGCCACGTCTGCAGGCGCATGGCGTCCTTCGGCGGCAGGTCGAAGGGGTGGAGGTGCCGGACGCGGAGGCTCACGCGGGGCCGGCCTTCGCGACGTCGGGCAGCTCGAGCCCGTAGTGCTCGAGCACGCGCGTGACCACGGCGCCGATGGTCACGTCGGGGGTGGACGCGCCCGCCGTCACGCCGATGGTTGCGGGGCGGCGCGGCCGCCAGCCGCTCGACTCGACGGCCGCCTTCCCGCCGACCGGGCGGTGCCGGACGACGTCGGCCGAGACGAGGCCGTCGGGGCCCTCGATGTGGAACGCCGGGACCTTGCCGTGGGCCATCTCGAGCAGGTGGGTCGTGTTCGACGAGTTGAAGCCGCCGATCACGAGCAGGAGGTCGAGGGGCTCGCGCAGCAGCGCCTCGAGCGCGTCCTGGCGGTCCTGCGTCGCGGAGCAGATCGTGTCGAACGCGCGGAACCGGGCCTTGCCGTCGGCGGCGCCGTGGCGGTCCTCGAGGGCCTTGCCGATGCGGCGCGCGATCTCGAGGGACTCGCTCGAGAGCATGGTGGTCTGGTTCGCGACGCCGATGCGCGCGAGGTCGCGGTCGGGGTCGAACCCCGGCGAGACCGCGGTGCGGAACCGCGTGAGGAACGCCTCGCGGTCGCCGCCGTGACGGATGTAGTCGGCCACGAGGTCGGCCTCGGCGAGGTCGAGGACGACGAGGTACCGCCCGCCGGGGTGCAGCAGCACCCGCGAGACGGTGGCCCGCGTCTCCTCGTGGGCCCACTTGCCGTGGACGAGCGAGGTGAAGCCCTCGCGGGCGTACTTCTCGACGCTCTTCCAGACGTTCAGCACCGACCCGCACGTCGTGTCCACCAGCACCGCGCCGCTGCGGGCCAGGCGGTCGAAGTCGCCGGCCGGCACCCCGAAGGCCGGGAGGAGGACGACGTCGCCCGAGACGACGTCGCCGAGGGTTCGCACCTCGGGGTCGCCGACGAAGCGGATCCCCTTGCTGCGCAGGCGCGCGTTCACGCCGGGGTTGTGGATGATCTCGCCCGTGAGGATCACCCGGCGGTCCGGGAACTTCTCGAGGGTCTGGTACGCGTAGTCCACCGCGCGGTCCACGCCGTAGCAGAAGCCGAACTGGGCCGCGAGGCGGAACGTCAGGTCCGCCACGCGGAGCGTGAAGCCTTCTTCACGGAACCGGCGGACGATGCCGGAGTGGTAGTCGCCGGCGATCCGCTCCTTGACCTCGCCGCGGAGGCCGAGGCCCTTGCGGAAGTAGCGGTCCTCGAGGGGGATCGCGTCGGGACCGGGGGTGGGCGCGTCGGACACGCCCGGATCCTACCGACCCCCCGGCGCCCGGCGACGAACCGCGCCGACGCGAGGCCCGGTGGCCGGTGTTCGTCGCCCCTGCCCCGCGGCGGTATTCTTGGAACGCAACGCCGGTCGCCGGCGTCCGAAGAAAAGGAAGGCCCGTCGCCTCGCTCGGGCGGGGCCACGGGTTGGAGGGTGTGTCGCATGGCTCGCAGCGTCCCGGTCGTCTCCCGTCCCCTCGCCGCACGTGGGGGAGATCCCCGTCGCGCACCGGCGCGGGCCGGCCGTTCGGCGCTCGCGCGCGCGGGCGCCGTCGCCGCCGCCGCGGTCGTCGTGGTGGCGGGCTTCCTCGCCGTCGGCGGCGCGCCCTCGGCCGAGGCCGGCGCCGTCTCGAAGCGCTACCGCGACCGCAACACCAAGTTCTCCTTCCGCGTCTGGGACGACTGGGACCAGGTCCCCCTCGAGACCGAGGGCAAGTCGGCCGCGCGCTGGGGGGGCGGCACCGACTCGTACGCCGTCTGCAAGTACGTCGAGAGCGGGGCCGACAAGCGCGGCACGCTCGCGGCGGAGCTGATGGCCTACCGCATCGGCGGCGGCACGCAGGGCATGAAGACGGGGGTGACGACCGAGAGTGACGGTCCGAAGGACCCCATCATGGAGGAGATCAAGAAGCGCCTCGGCAGCGACGAGCCGAAGACGGCGCGGGACCTCTTCCTCCAGATCCTCATGGGCGGCGGCTACCTCGACGAGCCCGCCGCGCCCGCCAAGCCGCCCAAGGGGGGCAAGAACCCGAAGGGCGGCGCGCCGCCGCCCGCCGACGACGGTCCCGGCGCCTGGCAGAAGGAGCGCGACCGCATGAAGGCGCTCGGCGAGACGCTCCTCTCCGAGAAGAACGCGAAGGCCGTCAAGTCGAAGGACGGCGTCCCCGGGAAGATGTGGGTCGTCGAGCGCGTGAACCCGAACGCGTACTGGACCGAGAAGCCCTTCTACCTGGTGTTCGCCGCGTTCAAGAAGGAGGAGGTCGAGGTCGGTCTCTGGATCGTGTGCGAGGGCGACCGCCGCAAGAAGATCGAGCCCGGCTGCAAGCAGGTCGTGTCGTCGTTCGTCTGGTTCGACGAGCAGGCCGACGACGTCGAGTCGAAGGCCGTCCTCGACGGGCTGCCGATCAGCGCCGAGAAGCGCCGCGCCATCGAGCGCGGCCTCATCGGCGGGTGGGACGTCGCCGTCTCGCCGCTGAAGAACTACGTCATCCTCTACAACACCAAGGGCCGCCGGAACGACTTCCTCGCGAAGATCATCGGCGAGCGCATCGAGCAGATCCGCGCGCAGGTCTACGAGGTCCAGTTCCCGCCGGCGCAGCCGATCAAGACGGTCTGCATCTGCCGCATCTGCGGCGACGCCGCCGAGTACCACCACTACGGCGGCCCGGGCGGCAGCGCGGGCTACTGGAACAGCGACACCGAGGAGCTCGTGTTCTACGACGCGAGCCCCGCGAAGGCCCCCGACGACGACACGCTCGCGGTGCTCTACCACGAGGCGTTCCACCAGTACATCTACTACAGCGTGGGCGAGGTCGCGCCGCACTCGTGGTTCAACGAGGGCCACGGCGACTACTACGCCGGCTCGAAGTACACGGCGAAGAAGTTCGAGATCCGTCCCTTCAACTGGCGCGTCGGCACGATCCAGGGCGCGCTCGCCGCGGGCCCGTCGCCCTACGAGACGGTCACCGACCCGCAGAGCAAGCGCACGTACGACAAGTACGACCGCAAGAAGGGCGGCTACACCCCGCTCGACAAGTTCGTCCGCATGACGCAGGGCGAGTACTACAGCTATCCCGGCGTCTCGTACGCCCAGGGCTGGAGCCTCGTCTACTTCCTGCGGGAGTACGTGCCCAAGAACCCCAAGTGGGCCGCGAAGTGGGGGAAGATCCTCCCGACGTACTTCGACACGCTGAAGGCGGCCGTCAACGCCGAGCGCCCGCCGCCGAAGCCCGCGCCGAAGGCGGGCCCCGGCGACGCCGCCATGGGCGACACGCCGCCGGCCCCGGGCGACGGGCCCACGACGCCGGACGACCCGAAGCCCCCGACGCCGCCGGGCGGCGAGCCCGGCATGGGGGACGAGCCCGGCATGGGCGACGAACCCGGCATGGGCGATGCCCCGGGCGGGGGCGCCGGCGACGAGCCGAACCCGTTCGAGGGGTTCACGATGCCGTCCTCGCGGTTCCAGTCGAGCCAGGATGCGCTGAAGAAGGCGGTGGACACCGCGTTCGCGGGCGTGGACATGGCCGAGCTCGAGGCGGCCTGGCGCGAGACGATGCGCAAGGTGAAGTAGCCGCGACCCGCCAATCCTCGACCGGCACGTATTGGCGGAATGCCCTCCGGGACCGCGAGGCCCGGTCGCCGCGATCCGCCCATCATCGACCGGCATCCATTGGCGGGTCGCCGCGATCCGCCAATCGACGACCGGCACGCATTGGCGGATCCGCCGATCAACGACCGGCATCGATGGGCGGATCGCCCCCGGGATCGAGGGGAACGGGGCGCGGCGGTCAGCGGATCGTGATCGGGACGGGGGAGCTCGTGAGGCCGTTCACGGTGACGATGACGTCGCCGGTGACGGCGCCCGCGGGCACCCGCAGCCGCAGCCCGCCGACCGTGGGCACGACGAACCAGGCGTCCTTGCCGCCCACGGCGACGCGGAGGTCGCCGAACAGCGGGAACGTCGGCAGGCCGCCGGGGCGCCAACCGGACAGGTCCACGAGGTCGGTGCCCTCGACGTCGAGCAGGTCGCCGACCGCGAGGTCGTCGGGATCGAGCGCGGTGATCGCGGGCGCGCCCCGCGGGACCACGTCGAACGCGAGGCCCGCGCTCGCGCGACCGCCGACCTCGACGACGACGTCGCCGTCCGCGGCGCCGGTCGGGACGATCGCGGTGATCGCGCCCGGCGCGAGCGCGTAGATCGCCGCGCGGACGCCGCCGAACGTCACGGCGAGCCGGTCGCCGGGCACGAGGAGGTCGGTCCCCTCGATGCGGACGAGGGACCCGACGCTGGCCGCGGCCGGGGTCAACGCGGCGAGCACCGGCGCGGGGGCGTCGCCGACCACGACGTCGAACGGCGCGCTCGTGAGGCCGCCGACGGTGATGGTCGCGGGGCCCGAGACGGCGGTGGCGGGGACGACCACCGCGGCGGCGCGGCCGAGGCCGAGGGCGCGGACCGGCGCGGCGCCGGCGAACGTGACCTCGACGCGCTCGGGCGGCGTGCCGAGGTGCTCGCCGCGCAGCACCAACACCGCGTCCGGCGTCGCGACGGTGGGCGAGAGACTCGTCACGACGGGCGTCGCGGGGGCGCGCACCTCGAAGGGGACGGGGCCGCTCGTCGCCGTGCCGCGCGTGACGCGGACCTCGGCGGGCCCGACGGGCAGGCCCTCGGGGACCACGAGCACCACGGCGTCGGCCAGGGCGAGCACGACCGTCGCGGCGACGCCGCCGACGGTCGCGGTCGTGGCGACGCCGCGCGCGGCCAGGCCGTCGCCCTCGACGACGACGAGGTCCCGCGCCGCGCCGGACGCGGGCCGGAGCGCGTCGATCGTCGGGAGCACCGCGGGGTCGTCCACGGCGTCGCCGACGTGCAGCACCGCGTAGGCGAGCGGGCCGCGGCCGATGCGCGGGAGGCGGTGGACGCCGAAGCCCTCGAGCAGGCCGCGGTCGTCGAACGCGTCCACGTCGTCGAGGAGCGAGGCGAGGGCGTCGGCGCCGGCCCACGCGGCGGGCGCGGGGACGAGGCCGTCGGCCGTGCCGCGCCAGCACCGCGCGGCGCCCGAGCCGTCGCGCGCGAGGGCGGCGAGGTCGGCGCGGCCGTCCTCGTCGAGGTCCACGGACACCGCGGCGGTGCGCCACTCGACGCTCGCGCCGCCGCT
>JAEUHO010000160.1 GCA_016795345.1 Planctomycetia bacterium
GGACCGCGGGATCGGTCCAGGGCGACGTCTTCGGGGCGGGCGGAGCGGGCGGCGCGTCCTGCGCGACCGCGCGACCGGGCCCCGCGAGCAACATCGCCGCGAGGGCGACGAGCGCGAGGGCCGCGCGCCCGACGGCGGCGCGCCACGGTCCGGCGGCGAGGTGCGTGCGGGTTCCCATGCGTCCCTCCGGGCGCGCCCGACGCGCCGTCACGGACGCTACCCGAGGGTCCGGGCGGTCGCAACGCCCACCGCCGCGCGCCGACGTCGAGCGGGCCCCTGGTCCCGGGAACCGGGCGGGCCTCGCGTCAGGCGGCGCGGGACGCGGCCTCGCGGGCCCGGAGCCAGTGCACGCCGCCCGCGACCATCGCGGCGGCCTCGACGCCCCAGAAGAGCAGCAGGCCCGTCCAGACGCCCTTCGTGAAGCCGTACGAGTGGAGGCCGATCTCGAGGAGGTTCACGCCCCACCACGAGAACGCCACCACCATCCCGCCGAAGATGGTCATCTGCGCGAAGCCGAACGTGCGGAACAGGCCGCCCATGCGGCCGTGCAGCGCGGCCAGCTGCACGAGGCAGATCAGCAGCGCGCCGTTCTCCTTCGGGTCCCAGCCCCAGAACCGGCCCCACGAGTCGTTGGCCCAGATGCCGCCGAGGATCGTACCGACGACGGAGAAGACGAGCGCGAAGCAGACGATGCCGTAGGTCATGCGCGCGACCGCCGTCTCGTTCTCGCCGCGCATCCACCGCGGGGCCACGATCCGGCCGAGGACCGTCACGTGGGCGAACGCCGACGCGAGGAGCGTGGCGGCGTAGCCGATGCCGATGCACGTGACGTGGGTCGAGAGCCAGAAGTTGGTGTCGAGGACCGCCCTCAGCTGCGGCATCGTGTCGGAGGCGTGGATCTCCTCGTACCGGTTCGAGACGAAGAGCCCGAGCGCGCCCACGAACGGCGCCACCGCGAGGGCGATCCCGCGGCGGCTGATCCACTCGACCACGAGCGCGGCGGTCGCCGCGAACGCGGCGATGAACAGCGTCGTCTCGTAGAGCGTCGACATCGGCGGGCGGTCGCGGAGCACGCACCGGATCACGATGCCGGCGACGTTGAGGAGGAGCGCCGCGGCGGTGAGGCCCACGCCGACGCGGACGAGCCAGCGGGGCCGCCACATCCACGTGGCCGCGAGCACCAGGAACCCGAGCAGGTAGCCCCAGAGCGCCCGACGGAACGGGTTCAGGCGGTTGAGGAAGACCTCGAGCCCGACCTTCCCGCCCTCGCCCCGCGCCTCGGCGAGCGCCTGCACCTGGTCGGCGACGTGGCGCAGGGCCTCCGTGGCGACCGACGGCTCGTCGGCGGCCGCGGCGACGGCCTCCCACGCGCGCAGCACCGCGAGGCTCTCGTCGGCGACCGGCGCGCCGGCGACCGCGGCCTCGATCACCTCCGACGGACGGAGCCACGTCGGGACCTTCTCGGCGCCCTCCGCCGGCGGGATCGACGCGAGGCGCGAGGCGAGCGCGCCCTGCTGCGAGAGGCTCTCGAGGAGCTGGGTCGCGGTGCTCGCGAGCTCGCCCGAGGTCGTCGTCGCGGCGCGGAGCCGCGGCGCGGCCACGAGGAGCTGGGTGAACCGGACGGGCTTCCCGTCCGGGAACAGCTCGATCAGCCCCGGCGCGGACTTCGGGTCGAGCGCGCCGCGCGCGAACTCGAGGTACCACCGCAGGTCGAGGTACGCGCGGACGTTGTCGCGGAGCTCGACGACGCCGTCCTCGACGTGCGTGCGCTTGGCGCGCGGGAGCCTGGCGTACGCGTCGGCCCGGTCCCACAGGCGGTCACGCGCGCCGTAGAGGTCGGTCAGCGAGTAGCGGTCGCGCTTGTTCTTCCCGGCCACGTGCGCCATGCCGACCGCGTCGAGGACCGCGTCGTCGTCCACGACGAAGATCGGGTACGTCTGGGCGCGCTCCGGGCGCAGCAGGATGTCGAGCAGGATCTCGGTCGGCGTCAGGGCGTTGCCCTCGGCGTCGGTGCCGCCCTTCTTGTGGTTGAGCCGCAGCAGGAGGACGTCGGCGAACGTCGCGAGCGGCATGATCCGGCCGCCCTCCTGGATCGGGAGCCGCGCCGCGATCGAGACGGCGTCGGCCGGCCACGGCCGCGCGGGCGCACCCGACGCCCCCGCGGCGGTGCCCGCGACGGCCAGGGCGACGCCCACGGCCGCCACGGCGACGGCGACGAGCAGCCCGGCCCGACGGCGGGGCGCGGGCGGGCGGACGGGCGTCACGAGCGGGCTCATGCGGCGCTCCCGTGGGCCGCGGGACGTGACGCGAGCCGGGCCCGCGCGGCGCGGCGGGCGGACTGCGAGCCGAGGTGGCGCACGAGCTTCAGGAGGAAGTGCAGCACCATCCCCGCGCCGATGATGACGCAGGCGATGATCGGCACGCGGTCGGACGGGTTGCGGACCACGGCGAAGCCGGAGAACACCGCGCCGTCCGCCTCCTTCCCGTACGACGACTGGTAGAGCGTCACGCCGCCCTCGCGCAGCGGCGCGTTCATCGTGATGTGGACCGCGCGCTCGGCGCCGCCGTCCGTCCGGGTCACGTACGACGAGTACTCGCTCGGGATCTTGGTGCCGGGATGCTCGCGCGCGACGGCGCGGTCGAGCCGGACGGTGAACGGCAGCGCGAACGACCGGCGCCGCAGCTCGAACGCCCAGGCCTTCCCGCCCACCTCGGTCGAGAACGGCGTCTCCGCGCGCCCCCACAACACGCCCTTCGCCGACGCGCCGCCCTGCCGACCGGACCCGTCGCGGGCCCGCACGTCCACGTAGCAGGCCGCGACGTTGGCCTCGGCCTGCTTCGGGTCGTCGGGGAGGGGCACGAGGACGACCCCCTCGGCGCCGATCCCGGGCCCCGGCGAGCGGCGCGCGTCGGCGTTGCGCAGCCACGACGACACGACGACGTCGAACGGCAGCGCGGACGACGTGAACGTGACCGCGCGCCCGTCCCCCGCGCGGACGAGGTCGTCCTGGGGGACGACGTGCTCGCGCCGCGCCGCGACGTCGACGATCGCGAGCTCCCAGTCGGTGTACGACTCGAACACGCTCGCCGTCTCGCCCTCGCGCAGGCGCACGGCCCCCTTGTCCGAGGCCCACCACTCGACCGCGGACCCGACGAACAAGACGAGGATGCCGACGTGCGTCACGAGGACCCCGGCCGTGGACCGGCCGAGGCGCATCCGCAGGACGCCGCCCACCAGCAGGTTGACGGTCAGCGCCACGATCAGGGTCACGCCGCCGGGGAGCGGCACCGGCACCACGCCGAACAGCGGCACGGTGAACACGACCGACTCGAAGTACCTCTGCTGCACGTCGTGCAGGCTCATGACGCGCTGCTGCATGGTGCCGATGAACACGACGACGAACATCGCGGCGAAGATCCCGACCGCGAGGTGGAACGAGCCGAGGGCGCGCAGCACCCGGTTCGCGAGCGGGCGGGCGGGCGTCACGGGGCGACCTCCATGGAGCGGCAGAAGGCCTCGACCGCGGGGCGCGCCGCGCGCGCGGCGGCCACGGGCCCGGTCAGCTTCACGAACACGAGCTTGTCGCCCCGCTCGACGATGGCGCCGAACAGGAGCGCGTCCTCGAGGTCCACGCCGCGCATCGTGTCGGTCAGGTGGCCGGTGAGCTCGACGATCGTCGCGCCGCGCCCGAGCATGGGCAGCTTCGGGAGCGCGTCCACCTCCTCGGGGGTCGCGTCGGGCAGCCCGAACTGCGACCGCCAGCGGTTCACGTTGATCAGCACGCCGCCGGCGACGGCGCCGAACTCGTGCGCGGTCACCTCGACGTCCTTCGCGCCACCGACGTAGAACGTCGCGAGGCGCATGGGTCGCTCGGGCCCCGCGACCCAGCCCTCGGGCACGGTGAACCGGTACCCGCCGGCCGTGACGGTGCCGTCCGCGGCGCGCGCGGCCGCCGGACGCGGCGCGGGCTCGTCGCTCGTGCGCGTCGGCGCGGGCGCCCCGCCCGCCGCCGCCGGTTCCGACGACGGGACGTACCGCGAGCGGACCGAGGCCGCGAACGCGAAGAAGCGCTCGGCCTCCGCGTCCACCGCGGCGGCGGGCCCGGCGGCCTTCAGCACGAAGTTCGTGCCCGGCAGCGCCACGACGAGCGCGAGCAGCCGCCCGTCGGCGACCGACGGTGCCCCGCCCCCCATCCCGCCGTACGCGCCGCGCAGGTCCACGAGCACCGCGTCGCGGCCGAGGAACGGCTTGCGCGGCAGCGCCGCCAGCCCCGCCTCGCCCTCGGGCGGCAGCCCCATCTGCCCGCGCCACCGGTCCACGTTCTGCACCAGCGTGCCCCCGGCGCTCGA
>JAEUHO010000178.1 GCA_016795345.1 Planctomycetia bacterium
CGACGCGTCGCACGGCGGTCGCGTCGCCGGCGGAGCGCGCGGTCTCGAGCGACGCGACGACGCCGGGCAGCCCGGCGACGTACTCGCGCACGAACGGCGCGAAGGACGGGTCGGAGGCGAGGGACGCCGCGCCGAGGTCGACGGCGCGCTCGGCGGCGGCGGTCGGCGGCGGGACGGGCGTCCGCGCGCGCGCGCCGTCGGGCTCCGCGGTCGCGGTCCCGAGCATGGCGTCGGCGGCGGCGGCGAGGTCGCGGGGGACGATCGGCTTCGGGAGGTAGCGGTCGCAGCCGGCCGCGAGGCACTTCGCGGCGTCGCCCGCCATGGCGTACGCGGTGAGCGCGAGGACCGGCGTGCGGTCGCCGCGGGCGCGGAGCGTGCGCGCCGCCTCGTAGCCGTCCATGACGGGCATCTGCATGTCGAGGACCACCAGGTCGAACGCGCGGGCGGCGCTGCGCGCCGTCTGCACCGCCTCGAGCGCGGCGGCGCCGTCGTCGGCGGTCTCGACCGCGGCCCCGCGCTCCTCGAGCAGGAAGCGGAGGATGCGGCGGTTGTCCGGGCTGTCGTCGACGACGAGCACGCGGCGGCCGCGCAGCGTGGGCCGCGGCGCGCCGGTCGGCACGGAGCGGGCCTCCGGCAGGCGCGCCGGCGCGTCCACCCAGTCCGCCGGCGCGATGCCGCCGACGTCGAGGCGGAGGGTGAAGGTGCTCCCCGCCCCGAGGACGGACCGGACGTCGATGTCGCCGCCGAGCAGGCGCGCGAAGCGCCGCGAGATGGCCAGGCCGAGCCCCGTGCCCCCGCGCAGCCGCTCCTCGCCGCCGTGGACCTGGCCGAAGGGCGTGAACAACATGCCCAGCTTCCCGGGCGCGATGCCGATCCCGGTGTCGGTGACGGCGTAGCGGAGCCAGGCGTGGCCGTCCGGGCCGACCTCCGACGTGAGCACCAGCTCGACGGAGCCGCGGTCGGTGAACTTCAGCGCGTTCCCGACGAGGTTCACGAGGATCTGCTGCAGGCGGGTCGCGTCGGTCGCGACCGTCCGCGGCAGGCGGCCCTCGGCGCGGACGCGGAGGTCGAGCATGCGCTCGGCGGCGCGCGCGCGGAACAGGGCCTCGACCTCGGCGAGCACGTGGCAGGGCTCCACGGCCTCGATGCGCGGCACCACCTGCCCCGCCTCGATGCGGGAGAGGTCGAGGATGTCGTCGACGAGCGAGAGGAGGTACTGGGCGTTGCGGCGCAGGTGGTCGCGCCACTCCTCCTGGCGGGCCGCGCCCTGGCCCGGCCGCGCGAGCAGGTCCGCGTACCCGACGATCGCGGTCATGGGCGTGCGGATCTCGTGGCTCATGCTGGCGAGGAACTCGCTCTTCGCGCGGCTGGCCGACTCGGCCTGCTGGACCGCCTCGCGCAGGCGCGCGGCGCTCTCCTCGCGCTCGCGGGCGCGGGCGTACCCCTCGACGAGCGCCTGGAGGACGGCGACCTCCTCGGGGCGCCACGCGCGGCGCGAGCCGACGTCCTCGAACGCGACGACGGCCTCGAGGGCCCCCGCGGAGACGACGGGGAGCGCCAGGCGCGACGTCGTCGCGTCCACGTGGACGCCGTCGCCGAGGTCCGCGACGACGCGGCCGCGCTCGAGCTCCTCGCGCCAGCCCGGCGGGAGCTCGGCCTCGAAGGCGGCCGGCGGGACGCCGGGCGCGGTCCAGTGGTGGGACCGACGGAACGTCCCGTCGGCGTCGCGCTCGACGAGGAACACGCGGCTCGCGTCGAGGGCGGCGCCGACGCGGCGGAGCATGCGCTCGGCCACGGGCGCGGTCTCGCTCTCGTGGAGGAACGACGTGACGACCTCGCGGACCACCCACTGCAGGCTCGCGAGCCGGGCCTCGCGTCGCTCCTGCTCGACCCGCTCGGTCACGTCGGTCTCGATGGCGATGTAGTTGCGCAGCGTGCCGTGCGCGTCGAAGACGGGCTGGGCGTCGACGCGCACCCAGTACTTGCGGCCGTCCTTCGTGCGGTTGAGGACGTCCACGACGAAGGCCTTGCCGCCGCGGATCGCGCGGCGCATGCGGTCGACCGCGGACGGGTCGGTGCCGGCGCACTGGAGGACCGCGCCCGGGCGCTTGCCGACGACCTCGTCGAGCCGGAAGCCCGTCATCCGCGTGAACCCGTCGTTGACCCACGAGATCACGCCCCCGGCGTCGGTGATGACCACGCCGTTGCTCGTGCGCGAGGCGACCATCGCGAGGCGGGCCGACTCGACCTCGCGGCGGCGCAGCTCCTCCGCGGCGCGCTCGCGCGCAGTCACGTCGCGGTACTGCCAGTAGTGGCCGCGATAGACGCCCTCGACGTGGATCGGGACGTAGTCGCGCTCGAGGACGCGCCCGTCCGCGGTGCGGACCGTCTCGGCGTGGACGGGCTCGCGCCGGCGCAGCACCTCGTCGATCCGCGCGACGAACGCGTCCGGCTCGGCGAAGAGCGACTTCGACGCCTCGGCGGCCTGCGAGCAGTCGGCGCCCACCATCGCCTCGGGCGCGACGGGCACCCGGAACAGCTCGCAGAACCGCCGGTTCGTGAGGACGATCCGGCGCGCCTCGGACTCGAGCAGGACCCCCGCCTCGGCGTTGGCGAGGAGCGCGGAGAGGCGCGCGTTGGCCGCGCGCAGGTCCGTCTCGGCGGCGCGACGCTGCCGGTCGATCCGGACGCCCTGCACGATGCTCGTGCACGTCGCGAGGAGCGGCTCGAGGTACGCGACGAGCGCCTCGTCGTACCCGCCCGGCCGGTTGGCGAGCCCGACCATGCCCACCATCTCGCCGCCCCGCAGGAGCGGGACGCCGAGGAACCGCTCGAGGGCCGGGTGGCCGATCGGGCGGCCGCCGGACCGCGGGTCGCGCGCGACGTCGTTCGCGATGACGGGCCGCCCCGAGACGAGCGCGGCGCCGAACAGCGTCTTGAGGTTGCGGAACTCGAGGCCCTGGGCCTCGTGCTGCGCGAACAGGGCCCGCGTCTCGTCGTCCCACGCGATGTTCGTGAGCGCGTGCGTCTTCAGGTACGGCGCGCCGTCGGGGTCCCGCAGCACCTCCGCGACGAAACCGTAGTCGCTCTGCGTCAGCGACAGGAGGTGCCGGAGCAACGCCCCGAAGAGCGCGCGGGGGTCGGCGCCCTGGATGAACTCGGCCTGGACCTGCGTCACGACCGAGAGCAGCCGCACCGAGGGGTCGGCCGGCGCCGGCGCCTCGGGACGGCTCGGGGACGGTTGGGTCGGCGTGGACATGGTCGGCGGCTCAAGCCCCCGCCGACGGCCCGTGCCGCCGACGTCGGCGCGCGGGCACGCGAACGCGGGGGGCGGGGCGGCGACGACGCATGGCGGGCGCGGGACCTCCTGCGAACCGGGGACCTGTCGCGAAACGATACGCGAGCCCCCCCGGTCGTCTCAACGTGCGCCGGATCGGCGGCGCCCGGGCCTCGCGTTGAGAGCCTAGGCCCGGATTCCGCCGTGGCACGCCCTTTGGAATGGGGTGGGCGTGATCTCGACCAACCATCCCTTCCCGTTCCCCCCGCCCCCCTCCTCGTCGCCGGAGCGCCCCCCGACGTCGGCCCCCCCGGTCGCCGGCACGTGGCTGGTGACCGGCGGCGCGGGCTTCATCGGGTCGCGCGTCGTGCGGCACATCCTCGCGACGACGCCGCACCGGGTCGTCGTCGTCGACCTGCTGACGTACGCGGGCAACCTCGCGACGATCGCCGACCTCGCCCACCACCCGCGGTTCGTCTTCGCCCGCGGCGACGTGGCGAACGAGGAGTTCGTGCGCGGCGTGTTCGCGACCCATCGGCCGACCGCGGTGCTCCACCTCGCGGCGGAGAGCCACGTCGATCGCTCGATCGACGGGCCGCGCGCGTTCGTCCGGACGAACGTGTCCGGCACGCTGGAGCTGCTCGAGGCCGCGCGGCACCACTGGAACCGGCTGACCGGGCCCGCGAAGGACGCGTTCCGCTTCCTGCACGTCTCGACCGACGAGGTGCACGGCTCGCTCGGCGCGACCGGCGCGTTCCACGAGGCCTCGCCCTACGAGCCGAACTCGCCGTACGCGGCGTCGAAGGCGGCCGCCGACCACCTCGTGCGCGCCTGGCACCGGACGTACGGGCTGCCGACCGTCACGACGAACTGCTCGAACAACTACGGGCCGTGCCAGTACCCGGAGAAGCTGATCCCGCTGCTCACGCTGAACGCCGTCGAGGGACGCCCGCTGCCGGTGTACGGCGACGGCGGGCAGGTCCGGGACTGGCTGCACGTGGACGACCACGCGCGCGGCCTGGTGCTGGCGCTCGAGCGCGGCGCGCCCGGGACGCGCTGGCTATTCGGCGGCGGCGCCGAGCGGACGAACCTCGAGGTCGTGCGCGCGATCTGCGCCGCCCTCGAGCGGCTGCGCCCCGCGGCCGCGAACCCGGCCCTCGCGGCCGTCGGCGTGGCGCGGTACGAGGACCTGATCACCCACGTCGCCGACCGACCGGGCCACGACCGCCGGTACGCGGTGGACGCGTCCGCGACGCGGCGCGGCCTCGGGTGGGCCCCGACGTTCGAGTTCGACGCCGGGATCGAGGACACCGTGCGGTGGTACCTCGAGCACGGCGTGTGGTGCGCCGCCGTCCAGTCCCGCGGCTACCGGCGCGAGCGCCTCGGCGCGACCGCCCCCGTGGTGGAGACCGTCCGATGAAGGGCATCGTCCTCGCCGGAGGCGCCGGCACGCGCCTCCACCCGGTCACGCGCGCCGTCAGCAAGCAACTGCTGCCGGTCTACGACAAGCCGCTGATCTACTACCCGTTGTCGTCGCTCATGCTCGCCGGGATCCGCGACGTGCTCGTGATCACGACCCCGGACGACGCCCCCGCGTTCCGCCGGCTGCTCGGGGACGGCGGCGAGCTCGGGATGCGCATCGAGTACGCCGTGCAGCGCCGGCCCGAGGGCATCGCGCAGGCGTTCCTGATCGCGGAGGAGTGGCTCGCGGGCGAGCCGGTCATGCTCGCGCTCGGCGACAACCTCTTCTTCGGGCACGGCCTGCCCGAGCTGCTGCGGGGCGCGGCGGCTCGCACGACCGGCGCGACGGTGTTCGCGCACCCGGTCGCCGACCCGGAGCGCTACGGCGTGGTGGACTTCGACGCCACCGGTCGCGCGATCCACCTCGAGGAGAAGCCGAAGGCGCCGCGGTCGCGCTGGGCGGTGACGGGGCTCTACGCCTACGGCGCGGACGTCGTGGACGTCGCGAAGGCGCTGAAGCCGTCGGCGCGCGGCGAGCTCGAGATCACCGACGTGAACGCCGAGTACCTCCGGCGCGGCACGCTGCGCGTCGAGAAGCTCGGGCGCGGCTTCGCCTGGTTCGACACCGGGACGCACCCCGCGATGCTGCAGGCCTCGACGTTCGTCCAGGCGCTGCAGGAGCGGCAGGGCGTGCGGATCGCGTGCCTCGAGGAGATCGCCTGGCGGCAGGGATTCATCACCACGGACGACGTCCGGCGTCTCGTCCGCGGGTTCGGCAAGAGCGGGTACGCCGACCATCTGACGGCCTTGGTCGAGGAGGAGCAGCGGCGATGCGCGTGACCCGGATGTCGATCCCCGAGGTGGTGCTCTTCGAGCCCACCGTCCATCGCGACGACCGCGGCTACTTCCTCGAGACGTACCGGCGCGACCGGTACGCCGAGGCGGGCGTCCCCCACGACTTCGTGCAGGACAACCGCAGCCGGAGCACGAAGGGCGTCCTGCGCGGGCTGCACGCGCAGCGCGCCCGCCCGCAGGGCAAGCTCGTCCAGTGCGTCCAGGGGAAGATCTTCGACGTCGCGGTCGACCTGCGCCGTGGCTCGCCCACCTTCCTGCGCTGGGTCGGCGCGACCCTGACCGGCGACGCGGCGAACCAGCTGTGGGTGCCGCCGGGCTTCGCGCACGGGTTCTGCGTGCTCTCCTCGACGGCCACCGTCGAGTACAAGTGCACGGCCCCGTACGACCCGACCGACGAGATGCGCATCGCGTGGAACGACTGGAAGATCGGCGTGCAGTGGCCGGTCCGTGCGCCGATCCTGTCGGAGAAGGACCGCGTCGCGCACGGGATCGACGACTGGCTCGACCTCCTCCCGTGGGCCCGGGCGGCCTGACGCCGTCCCGCCGCCCGGCCTCGGGGGCGCCGTTCGTCGGCGAGCCGCACACCATCGCCCGACCGGTCCGCCCCCCCGGAGGCGGGGACGCGAACCAACGGAGGATCCCGGTACACTGCCGGCGTGAGCGACGAATCGAACTGGCTGCTGATCACGCGCCTCCGGGCGGCGGCCGACGCGGTGCGGGCCGCGACCGACCCTGCGGCGGCCACGGCCGCGTGGCGATCGGCGGACGTCGCCGTGGCGGCCGCGGGCGCCGCGGACGAGGCCGACATCGCCCTCCCGGTGATGGAGCGGAGCCTGGCGGACCTCGACGCGCTCCTCGACGGCTGGGCCACCCGCCGCAGGCCTCTGTCCGCGTGGGACCAGGCGGTGCTGAAGCGCGCCATGAAGGCGTTCCACCGTCGACTGGACCTGACACGCGGCGACGACGAGGTCTCGTCGTCCCGGAACCCGCTCACGCGCGGCGGGTCGTCGGCGATCTCGGGAGTCCGCCCGCCGGAGAAGTACTCCGACGACATCTGGGCGCTGCTCGTCGCGCAGGGTCGTCTCGCGGAGGCCGGCGACGGGGTCCTCGAACCGACGGGGCGCTGAGGTTCCGGGACGCGCGCGCGCGGGCGAGTCACCGCGGGCCGAGGCGACCCGCGACGACCGATGTCGATCCGCAGCGGCGGGCGGCGGGCAGCAGGCATGGGGCGATGGGCGGCAGGCACGGGCCGCGGGCACGGGCCGCGGGCGACCGACGGACTGTTGGCGGGGAGTGACGGGTGACGGGCCGAGGGACACCCACGTGCGCCCGTCGCGATCACCGGGCAACGTGATCGCTCGGTGCGAAGACCAGCGGGGCGAGCGGGCGACCGGAGTGAACCGGGCCTGGCGTCGCGCCGATCCGGCGGCGCGGAAGCGGCCGGGCCTTGCGTACCGTGAGCACGACAGGTCCCCGGAGACTCGGGATCCGCACGCCCCGCCCCCATCGCGGCGGCGACCGACCCACGGGCCGTGCTTGCGCGGCGAGGGTCGGGCCTTCACAATCCGACGCGCGCGCGGGATCCGTTCGACCCGAGCGGGTGCGTGCCTGGGAGGGCATTCCTTGCGGAACACATGGATTCTCGCGGCGGTGGTGGTGGCCGGGGCGCTGGCGGCGCCGGTGTACGCGGATGACGCGTGCGTCGGCGGGGTGTGCGCGATCCCCGGCGCCGAGCGGGCGACGATGTCCGCGGTGGACGCCTATCTCGCGACGGCGCAGGGCGACGCCGACCTCGTCGGTGGCGCGGGTCAGGCGGGATACGACGGCGGGTTCTGGATCCGCGGCGGCTCGTTCCTCCTGAAGATCAACCTCACGCTCCAGACGCGGTGGGAAGGCTTCGACTGGGACGACACGGGCTCCGAGGCCGCGCCGGGCGGCGACCTCTCGGGGTTCTCGCTGCCCCGGGCGACGCTGAAGTTCTCGGGCGATGCCACGTGCGCGATCCGGTACTACGCCGAACTCGAGTTCGGGCACTCGGGTTCGCTCGACGACAACAGCGAGAACGACGGCAACACGTCGTGGCTCGGGTACTGGAACGAGTTCGCCGGCATCGAGAACGACTCGGCCTTCGGCGTGCTCCGCGAGGGGTGGATCGAGTGGCAGGCGTGCCCCGAAGCCGCGTTCCGGATGGGCCTCGTGAAGACGGCGACGACGCGCCAGCTCATGACGCCGCCGGAGATGCAGCAGTTCGTGGACATCTCGATGTCGTCGGCCCTGGTCGGCTCGACGATGCCGGGGTACACGGACCGCAACCGAGACTACGGCTTCATGCTCCACGGCGCGTTCGGCTGCGACGACCAGGTGCAGTACCTGGTCGCGGTCACGAACGGCGACGGCCCGGTGCGACGCAACGCGCTCGACGGGGAGACCTCGGACTGCTTCGCGTACTCCGCTCGACTGAACTGGGACATCCGGGGCCACCTCGGCTACGAGGAGGGTGCGCTCCGGTCCCACGAGTGCGAGTGGGCCGCGTCCGTGGGCGCCTGGGCGCACTACTACACCGATCACCAGCAGGAGAACCCGCTGGTCAAGGCGGGGGACCGCCTGGCGTGGGGCATCGACGCGGCCGCCGCTTGGGGCGGGCTGTCGTTCACGGGCGCATTCAGCGGCGGTTCGTGGGAGAGCAGCCAGATCGGCCAGGACATGGACTGGACGGCGTGGTTCGTCCAGGTGGGCTACCTCTTCCCCGGGACGGCGTGGGAGATCGCGGCTCGGTACGGCTCCCACCAGATCGAGTACCCGACCGATTCGGATCTCGGCGACACGACCTGGGGGCAGGACGACTGGGCGGTCGCGGTCACGTACTACATCGACGGTCACTCGGACAAGGTCACGCTGGACGCGACGTTCATCACGCCGAACGACGACGGCGGGTACATCGGCGACGTCTACGTCGGCTCGAGCGCCGTGGCGGACAGCGACGCCGTCCTGATCCGACTCCAGTGGCAGCTCGCGCTCTGACGCGCGTTTCGGCCTGATCCTCGGCGCCCGGCGTCCCACGACGCCGGGCGCTTTCGTTTCCATGGAGCGCACGGGGGAAGCGGGGCACGAGAGGCGAGTGTGGGGGGCCGCCGCGGGCGGCGGGAGTCCGGTGGTGGGCTCCCGGGGGCGGCGCTCCTGCACAACTCAAGCCGAGCGGAACCCCGACCTCAGCGCGAGCGGCGCTTCCGACGCGAAGACCGCGGGGACCGCGGCCGGAACGGAAGCGGCTCGTCCACGAAGGTCCGATAGTCGGCGGTGAGCTCTTCCCCCGCACGGATGCGTCGGAGCGCCCGGAAGCGGCCGTCCGAGCCAGCCTCGACGTTCGGGACATCCGAGTGGTTCACGTACCACCCGACCGACAGCCGGTTCAGGTTCCTCGGCACGCCGAGCCACGCACCGTCGACCATGCCGAAGTCCTCGTAGAGCGCGCGGACCGGGCGCGGCAAGCGTCGCACGGCGGCACGCGACACCCACACGACCGCCTCGGCCTCGCCACGGAAGATCCGCGTGCCTGCCGAGATCTCGCGGATCGCGATCGCGCCGACACCGTGGGTCCGCGAAGGGCCGATCCGGGCATAGACCCCCAGGTGGGGCGCGACGAGCTTTCGACGGCGGTTCGATCGCATGAAGGACTCCGCGAGCACGGACGCGGATTCTCGTCGATCCCGCGGACGGGCCGAACGCAGAAGTCCACGGGGGGACGAGTGCACACGGGGCGCGACGCCCGGTGGCGGGGCCACAGGATCCGCGCCACCGCGTCCGCGCCACGCTGGATTCGCCACGCTGGATCCACCACACTGCCAGCGCGACTCGGTCGGCGCCGGTCGCCCAGCGCCGCTCGTTGGCACCTGCTCCGCACCGCCGACGCGGCGACCCCATCACCTCGGCCGTGGAGGAGGACCTCGCTCTCCCCCACCCGCCGGACTTGACTCCGGTCGATCATCGGACGAGTCCGGACCGAGCCGCGACTCGCCGCCCGAGCTCGCCGGGCCCGAGCCGACCGACTCCGCAAGTTCCGCCGGCTTCGTTCGATCCCGACCACCCCGCCGACGACCACCACGTCGCGAGGGCCGGCCGTCGTCGGGGGGGATCAGATCGTCCGGCCCGCGAAACTCCTCGTCGTCGAAGTGCGGCGTGTAGTCCGGGCCACGATCCGCGAGATCCCATCCCTCGCGATCGCGGAAGACCGGCTTGCTGGCCGTGCCTTCCATGCGGATGATCCCGCCGTCGAAGAACGTGTGGTGGACGGTGCAGAGGAGGATGAGGTTGTCCGCCTCGCGGTGCCCCCCGCTCGCGTGCGCGACCAGGTGAGCCTTCTCGAGGAAGATCGAGTGGTCACAGAACGGCACCGCGCAGCGGAAGCCCTGGCGAGCGAAGATCTCGCGGCGGACCGCCATCGGCACGTATCGATTGTGATACGTGCGCGTATCCGCGGCGCGGCGCGCCCCGGGCATCACCCTCGCGAAGTCGAACGTTTCGAGATAGTGATCGACGACCGTCTCGAACGTCTCGCCGGGGGTCAGCGTACGACCCTCACGGCTCGACGCGATCTCACGCGCCCGCTCGAAGTCGTCGCGGGCCTCCGACCGTACGAACACCGTCACCGCGCACGCAGGCTCGTCCCCGATCCGCACCTGCTCCCGGCGCTCGCGCACGCGCCGCCGAAGCGTCCGGAGCGAGTCGTCGCGGGCCCACCCCCGCCAATCGTCGTCCGGCCGGATCATCGCGGGCTGCGTGAGCACCTCGGAGACGCAGGACGCCGCGGCCACGGTGACATCCCCGCTCCGGATCTCCGCCTCGAGGTCCGGATGGACGCGCAGCGCTCGCCCCAAGTCGAGCAGCGCCCGCGCCTCGACGGCCGCGATGCCGTGCCGCTCCCCGAACTCGCCGACGTTGGCGCACCCGATCGCTTCCCAGAGCTTTCCATCGCCCAGCCGGGCCAGGAGATGCGCGAGGCGGAGTTCGGCGTCGCGTCGATCGGCGACCGCCGCGCGGAACGCCGGCAGCAAGTCGCCCAGCCGGCGGGCGTCGTCCGTGATCGGGATCGAGTCGTCAGGGTTCAACACAAACAAGATACTAACGCATGGGACCGACAGGGGGGCGCGACCTCGTATCGTCAGCGCCCGTCGCGGATCCGCGGCCTCCGCCTCTCGGGCCGCCCAGGCCGTCCCCAGGCCCGTCGCCGTCCCGTCCCCAGTCGGGGCCCCCAGGCCCGTCCCCCAAGCCGTCCCCGGACCGTCCTCGGACCGTCCGTTGACCGTCCCCTGACCGTCCTCGGGCCGCGCGCCCCGCCGCCCCGGGCCACACGCCACGCGCCCCGCACCGGCCTCCGCGCCCCCCCGCCCCCGGGTCAGAGGGCGCGCCGCCCGCGGCGGCCGCTCCGCCCGCTGCGACCGCGCCGGCCGCTCCGGCCGCCCGGCGCCGCCCGAAGGCTCCGCCCCGCGGCCTACCGGTCGTTCACCGCTGCGCCCCGCGAGCCCACGCCGCCGTCGCGTCGAGGACGTGCGCGATCTCCGCGTCGCCGTGCGCCGTCGAGACGAACCACGCCTCGTATGGCGACGGCGGAAGGTAGACGCCCGCCTCGATCATCGCGCGGTGGTACGCGCGGAAGAGGTCCGTCTTCGTCGCCTTGGCCTCGGCGAGGTTGCGGGGCGCGACCTTGGCGAACCACAACCCCATCATCCCGCCCTGCCGCGGCGCGACCGCGTCGATCCCGGCCGCGCGCAACGTCGCCTCGAGCCCGTCGGCCAGCTTCGCCGTGACGGACGCGAGCCGCTCGTACTGCCCCGGCCGCTGGATCTCGCGCAGCGTCGCGAGGCCCGCGGTCATCGCCACGGGATGCCCCGCGAGCGTGCCCGCCTGATAGACCTTTCCCTCGGGCGCGACCATCGCCATGAGGTCCGCGCGCCCACCGTACGCGCCCACCGGGAACCCGCCCCCGATCACCTTCCCGAGCGTGACGAGGTCCGGCCGCACCCCGAACAACGCCTGCGCGCCGCCGCGATGCACGCGGAATCCGGTCATCACCTCGTCGAACACGAGCAGCGCGCCGTTCGCGTCGCACAGCCGCCGCAGCCCCGGCAGGAAATCGGCGTCCGGGCGCACGAAGCCCATGTTCCCGACGATCGGCTCGACGAACACCGCCGCGATCTTCCCCGGATGCGCCGCGAACGCCCGCGCCACCGCCGCGAGGTCGTTGTACGGCACCGTCACCGTCGCCCCCACGACCGCCTGCGGCACGCCCGGGCTGTCCGGCGCGTCGAACGTCAGCGCGCCGCTGCCCGCCGACGACAGGAACGCGTCGCCGTGCCCGTGGTAGCACCCCTCGAACTTCACGACCGCCTCGCGCCCCGTCGCCGCGCGCGCCAGCCGCAGCGCGGCCATGCACGCCTCCGTGCCCGACACGACGAACCGCAGCCGCTCGACCCACGGCATCGTCGCCGTCACGCGCGCGCCGAGCCGCGGCTCGTCCGGCGACGGTGTCCCCGTCGCGCTCCCGCGCCGCATCCGTCGCGTCACCGCCGCCACCACCGCCGGATGCGAGTGCCCGACGATCATCGGCCCCCACGCGCCGATCAGGTCCACGTACCGCCGCCCGTCCACGTCCGTCAGCCACGCGCCCTTCGCCGCGCGGATCACCGGCGGCTCGCTCCCCACCGACTTGAACGCCCGCACCGGGCTGTTCACGCCGCCGGGGAACAACCGCCGCGCGACGGCGTTCAACGCGCGACTGCGCGGCCCCGCGCCGCCACGCGCTGACGCCCCGCGGCCCGCCCCCGCGCGGGCCTCGCGTCCCGCTCCCCCGACCGGCCCCCCGCCGCCGCCCTGCGTCCCGCCCGTCGCGTCAGACACGGTCCCACCTCCCCGACGTGATCGCCTCCGCCGCGTGCGCCGCGAAGTACGTGAGGATCCACGTCGCCCCCGCGCGCCGGATCCCGAGCAACGTCTCGTACGCCGCGCGATCCAGGTCGATCCACCCGCGCTCCGCCGCCGCGTGCAACGACGCGTACTCGCCGCTCACCTGGTACGCCGCCACCGGCACGTCCACCGCCTCCGCGATGTCGCGGATCCAGTCGAGGTTCGGCCCCGCGGGCTTCACCATCACCGCGTCCGCGCCCTCCTCCACGTCGAGCAGCGCCTCGCGCACCGCCTCGCGCGGGTTCGCCGGGTCCATCTGGTACCCCTTGCGGTCGCCCTTGCCCGGCGTGCTGCCCGCCGCGTCGCGGAACGGCCCGTAGAACGCCGACGCCGACTTCGCCGAGTACGCGAGGATCGGCGTGTCCCGGAACCCCGCCGCGTCGAGCCCCGCGCGGATCGCCGCCACCTGCCCGTCCATCATCGCGCTCGGCGCCACCACGTCGGCGCCCGCCCGCGCGTAACACACCGCCTCCTGCGCGAGCAGCGGCAGCGTCGCGTCGTTGTCCACGTCCGTCGCGCCCCGCGCCGTCGCGTGCAGGATCCCGCAGTGGCCGTGGTCCGTGTACTCGCACAGGCACACGTCCGCCATCGACACGAGCCCCGGGCACGCCGCCTTCAACGCCGCGAGCGCCTGCGGCACCGGCCCGTCCGGGTCCCAGCCCGACGCGCCGCGCGCGTCCTTCCGCGCCGGGATGCCGAACAGGATCACGCCGCCGACGCCGAGCCGCTCGAGCCGCTTCCCTTCCTCGACGACGGTGTCCACGCTGAACCGGAACTGCCCCGGCATCGACGCGAGCGGCGTGTGGATGCCGCGGCCCGCCTCGACGAACAGCGGCGCGATGAGCTCCGCGGGATGGAGGCGCGTCTCACGCGTGAGACGGCGCAGCGCGGGGGTCTGGCGGAGACGACGCGGACGGTGCACGAGGTCCATGCTCGCCACGGTACCCGACGCCTCGCAGCCGGTCCCGCGGGGAGACGGGCGACCCTCCGGGACGCGAGGCCCGCTCGCCCGCGGGCCCTGCCGCGGCCCCGGGGACGGCCCGCGACATCGTCGCGCGGCCCACGCACGGGACCGCGAGGCCCGCTCGCCGGCGCGACCCCGCGCGGCGTCACGCGCGCCGACGCGAGCGCACCGCGCGCACCGCCGCGACGAGGGCCTCGCGGCTCGCGTTCTCCGCGACGGTGACGTCGCCGACCCCCGCCGCGCGCAGCGGCGCGGCCGCC
>JAEUHO010000186.1 GCA_016795345.1 Planctomycetia bacterium
TGCGGGTACGTGCCTCTTGTGCCTGGGACAGACGTTGAACATCCGTTTCGGCTGCAAGGACCGTGCCCGCGCTTCACACTTCGTGAATAATCCGGGCTAGACGATGACGTTCTCGTTCGAATCCGACGCGCTGTCGGCGAACTACGAAGGTTCACCGACGACTTCGCGGTGGAGTTTGTGTATCTGAACGACGACGAGTACCGCGTGGTGCAGGAACAGATCTTCGGTCAACGTCAAGACCTCTCGCCAACTCGGCCGTTGCCGCCGGACGTTCTTCCGAGTCGGGAGCCACAAGACGTGGACGCGTGGGCGCAGGAGCCGATCGATCTCACTGGCGTCGACGAGGCAGACCGCGATTCGTTTGCGGGCGCAGTCGCGCGGCTCCGCAGACGCGCAGTGCGTGCGTACAGGTTCGAGGTGGCACGGCTTCGACCGGCGTCGCTCCGCGAGTATGCAGGCCACCGAGACGAACGGCGTCGGGCGTCGACCCGAGCCGATGCATCGTGAGCGTTCTGTGAACCACGGGCGCAGGGGCGCCTTCGATCTGCGATCCTCCGCGTCCGGAGGTGCGCATGTCTCGGAGTCTGCTGTCGCGTGAGGATCGTGCGGGAGTGCTGGCGCTGCGGCGTCGGGAGGGTCTGAGTTTCCGGGAGCTGTCGGCGGCGACGGCGATCCGCGAGGCGACGCTTCGGATGTGGGAGCGCCGGGAGCGGGTGTCGCGGCGCAGCGCGAAGTTCGTGGAGGTCGAGGTGCCCGTGCCGAGCGCGGGGCGTTCGCTCGAACTCGTGGTCGGCGAGCGCATCGTCCGGCTGCCCTTGGGCTTCGACGCGGGCGAACTACGGCGGCTGCTCGCCGTCCTCGAGCAGCCGTGCTGACACCCTGGGCGCCGACGCGCGTGTTCCTCGCGCGCGACGCGGTGGACGGGCGCAAGGGGATCGACGGTCTCTGTCAGGTCGTGCGCGACGTGTTCGGCGACGACCCGCACGACGGGTCGGCGTTCCTCTTCTTCAACCGGCGGCGCAACCGCCTGCGCGCGCTGGTGTGGGACCACAACGGGTTCTGGCTGCACCTCAAGCGCGTCGAGCGCGGCACGTTCGGCGTGCTCGACGTCGCGGGCCGAGGCGATGCGACACGCGTTTCGGTGGACGCCACCGAGCTCGCGATGTTGCTCACGGGGATCGAGCGCAAGAGCGCGAGATTTCGCAGGCACTTCCCACGCGAAGTGCGTATACAGGCTCGCGCACGAGATGAGCGCCCCCAGCGACCTCCTGGCTGAGAACACGACGCTTCGCGCGCAACTCGACACGCGCGCCAAGGAGCTCGCCGAGCGCGACCAGGAGATCCTGCGGCTGCGGCACAACCTCGAAGTGCTGCGCAAGATGCTCTTCGGGCCGCAGACCGAGAAGCGCGGCACGCCCGCACCCACGACGCCCGGGCAGCAACTGCTCGCGCTCGGCGAGGTGGCCGCGGCCGCCGAGGTGGCGGCGCAGTCCCAGGGAGCGACGGCCAAGGTGGAGGTCTCCCCGGCACCGGCCGATGCGCCCAAGCGTCGCAAGGCGGGCCGTCGCTCGACGTTCCCCGCGCACCTCCCGGTGGTGCGCGAGACGATCACGCTGGCACCGGAGGCGCTCAAGTGCGTCTGCGGCTGCGAGCTCAAGCGCATGGGCGAGGAGGTCACCCGCGAGCTGCAGCGCGTCGAGGTTACGATCGTCCACGAGACGGCCCGCACCAAGTACGCCTGCCCGAGCTGTCGCGAGCAGGTGGTCACGGCCCCGGCGCCGACGCGGGTCATCGACAAGGGGCTACTCGGCTCGGGCTTCCTCGGCTACCTGATCAACGAGCGGTTCGGCAACCACATGCCCTACCACCGCATCGAGCAGAAGCTCGCCGACGAGGGCCTCGATCTCTCGCGCTCGGTGCTGTGCACGTCGGCCGGCCGGTGCGCCGATCTGCTCGAGCCTGTGGTGGAGCGGATGCGTGTCGAGATGCTCGCGGGCCCCTTCGTGGGGGCCGACGACACCGGGGTCTCCCTGCAGCAGGGGTCGGACGGCACCTCCCGGGACGCGTACATGTGGGTGTACCGCGACCTCGAAGGCCGCAACGTGTACGACTTCACGGAGCGGCGCAACGCCTCGGGGCCGGCGCAGTTCCTCGGCGAGTTCAAGGGGTTCCTGCAGGTCGACGCGGCCAACCTGTACGACGGCCTCTTCGGACCCGACGGCCCGACCGAGGTCGGGTGCATGGCGCATGCGCGCCGCAAGTTCGTCGAGGCCGAGAGCACCGACCCCACGATGGCGAAGGCCGCGATCGACCAGTTCGCCGCGCTCTACGCCGTCGAGAAGGCGGCCGCGGAGATGTCGGCCGAGGAGCG
>JAEUHO010000200.1 GCA_016795345.1 Planctomycetia bacterium
CCCGTCCCGCGACGCGTCCACCGCCCCACCACGCGTCCGCACCCGCGGGCACCGAACGGACACAGAGGCCGTCGCGCAGCACCCGCCGCTGGCACGCGGCCCGTCCCGCGACTCGTCCGTCGTCCCACGACGCGCCGGCACCCACGAAGAGCCATCAGGGTTCAGAGGCCCTTACAGGAGGGACGACCCTGTCAACGGGCTCGATGGCGCCCGGCCGCGCAAGGGTAGATCCCGTGTCCCTATGTCGGCGGTGCTCGACGCACGTCGACGCCGTGGCCCTCGGGGGACTCTCCGCGGAACGCGAGCGCCGCGTCCTTTGAGGCGGAGCGGACGCAAGCGAGCGTTCCGCGCGGCCCGGCCGTGCGCCAGCGAGCCCGCCCCCCCCTGAATCAGATCACGCCAAACCGCCGTCCCCCTCAGCTCCCCTACCCCGCCGCCGTTGCCTCCTGGGCACCAAGTTTCACGGCAACGCGCTTGCTGACACCAGGCTCTTCCATGGTGACGCCATAAAGCATATCCGCCGCTTCCATGGTGGTCTTGGCATGGGTGACCACGAGGAACTGACTCTCCTTGGTGAACTCCGAAAGGAGCGTAACCAACCGCCGAATATTCGCCTCGTCCAAGGCAGCATCCACCTCGTCCAGGATGGCGAACGGAGACGGCTTGGCGCGGAACACCGCGAAGAGGAGGGCCACCGCGGTGAGGGTCTTCTCGCCGCCGGAGAGCAGTCCGATGCTGCGGGGCTCCTTGCCGGGAGGCCGCGCGACGATGTCGATGCCAGACTCGAGGACGTCGTTGGGGTTCTCGAGGGTGATCTCGGCGCGCCCGCCGCCGAAGAGCCGGCGGAACGTCTCGCGGAAGTGCTCGCGGACCTTCTCGAAGGTCTCGGTGAAGCGCGTCACCGAGAGCTGGTCGAGCTGGACGATCGCGGCGCCGAGCTGCTCCTTCGCGTCGAGGAGGTCCTTCTCCTGCGTCTTCAGGAACGTGACGCGCTGCTCGGCCTCCTCCATCTCGGTGATGGCGTTGAGGTTGACGTTGCCGAGCTCGTCGATGCGGAGCTTGAGGTCCGCGATCTCGGTGTCGAGCGTCGCGGGGTCCACGACCGGGGCGCCTTCGACCGCGGCCCCACCCTCGGCGGGCGCACCCGCCACGGGCGCCGCGGGGATCGCGAGCGTGGGGTCGGCCGCGGCCGCCTCGAGCTCGACGCCGTGCTCGCTGCGGACCTGCTCGACGAGGGCCTCGATGCGGATGCGGTGCTCGGCCTCGCGGCGGCGGAACCCGTCGAGCTCCTCGCGGAGCTTCTCGTGCAGCGCGTGGACCTCGACGGTGCGGCTGCGGGCGTCGAGCAGCCCGCGGTCGAGCGCGTCCACGGCCTTGCGGGCCTCGACGAGCAGGTCGGCGTCGCGGCGGCGGGCCGCGTCGCGGTCGCGGAACACGGCCTCGGCCTCGGCGATCTCGACCTCGCCGGCCGAGACGCGGGCGACGAGCGCCTCGGCCTCGGTCCGGGCGCCCTCGGCGCGTTCGGCGAGGAGCGCGGCATCGCGGCGCAGGCGGTTGGCGCGACCGGCTGCGGCGTCGGCGCGGGAGCGCGCGTCGCCCACCGCGAGGCGGGCGGTCATCCGGCGCTCTCCGACGGCCTTCATGCGGCCCTCGAGCACGACGAACGACGCCATGCTCTCGGCGGCGTTGCCCTCGGCGGCGGCGCGCTCGACCTCGAGCGCGCTGGCCTCCTCGTGGGCCTTCGCCGCGCCCACCTCGGCCTCGGCCTTGGCCTCGTCGAGCTCGCGGGACTCGCTCTCGGCGACCGAGAGGGTGTCGGAGAGGTGCGTGCGCTCCTTCTCGACGCGGGCGAGCGACGCGCCGTGGCGCGAGCGGTCCTCGGCGCGACGCGCGAGCTCCTGCCGCAGCCGGCGGACGGTCTCCTCGTCGGCGCGGAGCGCGGCGCGGGCCTGGTCGGCGGCGGCGCGGGCCTCGTCCACCTGCGCGGCGAGGGCGCGGACCTCGTCGGAGAGGCGGCGGACCTCGCCGGCGCGCTCGACGAGGCCGAGGGACTGGGCGCCGGCGCCGTTGACCAGCGCGCCGGACGCGGTGACGCGGTCGCCCGAGGGCGTGACGGCGTTCGTGCCGCCGGGCGTCGAGCGCCAGGCCGCGACGCCGGCCGCGAGGTCGGGGACGAGCACGCAGCCCGACGCGGCCGAGGCCACGAGGCGGAGCACCGCGTCGTCGCCGCGGACCGGGCCCACGGCCTCGGGGAGCGACGGGGCGTCCTCGCGGGCGAGGTCGAGGGCGAGGAACCGCGCGCGCGCGCCGCCGCGGCCCTTCAGCCACTCGAGCCAGCGGATCGCGTCGGCGGTCGTCCGGACGAGGATCGCGCCCGCGGCGTGGCCGAGCAGGCGGTCGAGCAGGTGCGCGCCGTCCTTGCTGGCCTCGATGCGGTCGGCGAGGAGCCCGAGCACGCCGTCGCCCTCGGCGCGGCGGGCCGCCTCCTCGAGCACCAGCTTGGCGCCGCCCTCGACGCCCTCGTACGCGGCCGCCATGCGCTTCAGCACGTCGAGGCGCTCGGCCTTCTTGGCGCGCTCCTCCGCGAGGTGCGACCGGCGGCGCTCGGCGCCCTCGGCCTCCTCGCCGTGGCGCGCCCGCGCCTCCTCGGCCTCGGCCAGCGCCTTGCCGGCGCTGGCGGCGGCCTCGTCCATCCGCACCGCCGCGGCCTCGAGCTCGACGGCCTCGCCCTCGACCCGCGCGAGGCGGGCCTTCAGGTCGGCGCGCTGCTCGGCGAGCCGCGCGAGCCGGGCCTCGGCCTGGCGGATCTCGGTGCGACGCTCGGTCTCGGCGTTGCGCGCGCGCGACACGCGCTGGAGGAGGTCGAGGACGGCGCGCTTGGCGCCCTCGTGGGCGGCCCGCACCGCCTCGGCCTCGCGTTCGAGCGCCGCGAGGTCGGCCTCGACGGCGGCCACGTCGGCCTCGAGGGCCACGACGCGCTCGCGGCCGGCGGCGGCCTCGGCGTCGGCGGAGGCGGCCTCGGGCTCGAGGGCCGCGCGCTTCTCCTCGCACTCCGCGGCGAGGCGGCGGGCCGCCTCGATGCGGGCCCGGAGGTCGTCGAGCGTCCGCTTCGTGTAGGCGACGCGGTCCTCGGCGGCGCGGGCGTCGCCGGCCGCCTGCGCGATGGCGCTCTCGAGCTCGTGGACGCGCCCGCGGGCCGTCTCCTTCTCCTCGCCGCGCTTCGTCGTCTCGGCCTCGAGGGCGGCGAGGTCGGCGGCGGCCGCCTCCTCGCGCAGGCGGGCGGCGTCGATGGCCTGCTCGAGGGCGGCGCGCTCGGCCGTCACCCCGCGCCAGCGCAGCACCGCGGCGGTCACCTTCTTGCGGCGGAGGTCGTCCACCAGCTCGCGGTACCGGCGCGCGCGGGACGCCTGGGTCTTGAGCGACCGGAGGCGCTTCTCCTCGAGGTCGAGGACGTCGCGCATGCGCTCGAGGTTCTCGGTCGTCTTCTCGAGCTTGCTCTCGGCCTCCTTCTTCCGCTGCTTGTAGCGGGAGACGCCGGCGGCCTCCTCGAAGATGCCGCGGCGGTCCGTCGAGTTGGCCCGCAGCAGCGCGTCGATCTGGCCCTGCTCCATGATGGAGTGGCCCTCGGCGCCGAGGCCGGTGTCGAGGAAGAGCTCGCGGATGTCCTTCAGGCGGCCCGCGTCGCCGTTGAGCAGGTACTCGCTCTCGCCCGACCGGTAGAGCCGCCGGGTGATCGCCACCTCCTGCCGCTCGTTGGGCAGGCTGCCGTCCGTGTTGTCGAGGACGAGGGTGACCTCGGCGAGCCCCGCCGGCTTGCGCCCGGCCGAGCCGGCGAAGATGACGTCCTCCATCCGCTTGCCGCGCAGCGACTTGGGGCTCATGTCGCCGAGCGCCCACTTGATGGAGTCGACGACGTTGCTCTTGCCGCAGCCGTTCGGGCCGACGACGGACGTGATGCCGTCGCCGAACTCGAACACGGTCCGGTCGCAGAAGGACTTGAAGCCCTGCAGCTCGAGGCGACGAATCTTCATGGGGCGGTCCGAGGCTCCTGCGACCCGGGGGCGGCGTAGTGAAACGCCACCCGGGGACACTCCGCCCCCCCATCCTCTCCGGATCGGTCGGGCGCGGCGGGAACTGCGCGGCCCGGGGGCGGCCGGGCCTCGCGGTCGGGAGGACGGTCCGGGGCCCGACGTCGG
>JAEUHO010000587.1 GCA_016795345.1 Planctomycetia bacterium
GCCTGCGGGGCCGGTGCCGCCGACCGCCGTGCCCGCGCCGAGCGTCGCGGCGGAGCCGCCGCCGGCGACGGTCCCGACCGCGCCGGTGGCTCCGCCCGCCGCGCCGCAGGCTCCGCCCGCCGCGCCGGAGGCTCCGCCCGCCGCGCCGCCGGCGCCGACCGTCCCGCCCGCGCCCGTCGAAACCCCTGGATCCACCGAGGGTCCGGGCCCGACCGCGCCCCCGCCGTCGCCGTCGCCGTCGCCGTCGCCGGATGACGCGGTGCCCGTGGTCCCCAAGACCTCGGTGGCCCGGGCGGTCCCGCCCGAGGAGTTCCTCGACGTCCCCACCCTCGTGACGCCGGCCGACGGCGCCACGCTCCCGGCCGCGAAGTTCGTCCACGCCGACCTGACCTGGGCCGCGGTCGCGAACGCGACGGGCTACCTGCTCGAGGTGGAGGAGTCGGTGGACGGGACGTGGATGCCGATCCTGCGCAAGGTCGTGAAGGAGCCGAAGGCGGTCCTCGAGATCGAGCCGACGGGCGGCGTCGGCACCTATCGGTGGCGCGTGCGCGGGGTGCTCGGGCGCCGCGGCGGCCGGGCGTCGGCGTGGGCCACGGTCGTCGTCCGCTGACGGCGGCCGGGCCTCGCGGTCCCTCGGGTCGCCGGGCCTCCTCGTGAACCGCGGTTCCGTTCCCTCCGGGCACGGGCCTCGCGGTCGCGCGCGGGGGATGCGTCAGCCGAGCTCGCGCAGCCGGGCGAGCAGCTCGTCGGCGGCCGAGACCGTGCGGCGCGCGGGGGCCTCGACGGAGACGGGCACTTCCGGCGGCCGCGCCTCGGCCTCGCGGCGCGGGCGCGCGGCGGCCTTGTGGGGGCCGTTGCGCCACTCGTCGTAGCGGCGCATGCCCTCGAGCGCGAGGTCCGTCGGCGAGATGTCGATGGACGGCAGGTCCGCGAGGTCCGGCGTGCCCTCGACGATCACGAAGTGCCCGCTCGGCACGAGGAAGAGCGCCGCGGCGATGTCCCACACGCGCGTCTCGAGGGCCCAGGCCGCGACCTCGGGCGTGACCTCGGCGGCCGCGGCGGCGAGCCCCTGGGTCTCCTCGCGGCCGACGATGCGCCGCGCGGTCTCCTCGTCGACGATCTCGCAGCGGGCGAGCACGCGGCCGAGGCGCTCGAACAGCAGGTCGCTGGCGGCGCCGACCGCGCGACCCTTGCGGAAGTAGATCGCGCGCGTCGTGTCGGCCTCGATGACGACGAGCGCGCCGTCGAGGTGCTGGTTGCGGCCGAACGCGAGCAGGTCGCCGGCGCAGCGGCTCGAGAAGCGGCCGGTGTGCGCGATCCGGTAGCGGCCGCCCTCGCCGATCCGCGGGATCGCGTTGCCGACCGCGGCGCGCACGATGGGATCGAGCGCGTCGGGGATGGCCCGACCCAGCAGATAGTCGATGTCGCGCCCGGTGGCCACGAAGCGTCCTCGGAGGATCCCGGAACCGTATCGGCCCCCCGGGGGGCCCGACTGAAGCCCGCGGAGCCCGGCGCGCCCGCCGCGCCGGGGGGCGCGCGGTCGGCGGGGCCCGTCCGAGGGCCCCGCGCCGCGTCACCGGGGGAAGGCGACGGGCGCGAGCAGCAGCACCGCGGCGATCATCAGGAGCACGAGGGCGACGTCGAGGAGCAGGCCGGCGCGCGCCATCTGCCGCGCCGACACGGCGCCGGTGGCGTAGGCGATCGCGTTCGCCGGCGTCGCGACGGGGAGCGCGAAGCCGCACGACGCCGCGAGCGTCCCGGCGAGCAGGATGGGGAGCGGTTCGGCGCCGAGGCCCGTCGCGAGCGGCAGCAGCACGGGCAGCATCATGGTGATGGCCGCGGTGTTGCTGGCGACCTCGCTGATCGCCGCGAGCCCGAACGCCACGACCGCGATCACCGCCCACGCGGGCAGGCCCGCGAGGCCCGCGAACGCGGCGGAGAGGTACGCGTTGAGCCCGCTGGGCCCGAAGGCGTCGGCGAGCGCGAACCCGCCGCCGAAGAGGAGGAGCACGCCCCACGGCACCCGCGGCGCGACCCACGCCCAGGGGAGGACGCGCTCGCCCGGGCGCGCGCGGCTCGGCAGCACGAACAGCAGCAGCGCGGCGGCGATCGCGACCGTGCTGTCCTTCACGAACGGCTCGAGGCGTCGCGTCGTGCGCACGCCGCCGAGCAACGGGCCCCAGCCGGGGAGCGACAACGCGCCGAGGTTCACGGGTTCGCGCGTGACCCACGCGAGCGCGGTGGCGAGGAACGTGACGAACACGAGCCGCTCGTCGCGCGACGCGCGCGTCGTGGGCGCGAGGCGGGCGACGAGGTCGGCGCGCGTCCCGAGGGACAGGCCGCGCGGCACCGGGAGCGCGAACCGCACCAGCAGCCACCACGCGAGCGGCAGCGCCACGACCACGATGGGGACGCCGACGACGAGCCAGCCCGCGAACGTCACGTGGGGCAGGCCGTCGGTCGCGTGGTCCTCGACGAAGCCGCGGAAGATCGTGTTGGGCGGCGTGCCGACGAGGGTGCCCACGCCGCCGATGGACGAGCCGTAGGCCACGGCGAGCACCGCGCACGCGGCGAAGGTGCGCGCCCCGGGCCCGCCCGCGCGGGCCGGCCCGGTCGCGGCGCCCACGACCGTGGTCGCGACGGGCATCAGCATGAGGGCCGTCGCCGTGTTGCTGACCCACATCGACACGAGGCCCGACGCGAGGAAGAAGCCGAGCACGAGCCGGCGCGGGTCGGCGCCGGCGCGCCGCACGACCGCGTGGGCGAAGCGACGGTGGAGCCCCGTGCGCTCCATGCCGAGGGCGAGGCAGAACCCGCCGAGGAACAACGCGATCGTGTCCTCGAAGTACGCCGGCGCGACGGCGCGCGCGGGGGCGACGCCCGCGAACGGGAGCACGACGAGCGGCAGCAACGAGGTCACCGCGAGCGGCACGACCTCGGTCATCCACCACGCGGCCATCCATCCCGTGAGCCCGAGCACCGTCCGCACCGACGCCGTGGGCGCCGCGGCGCCGAGCGTCGGCAGCGGCAGCAGGTGGGCGAGGAGGAGGCACGCGGGCCCGAGCGCGAACGCGAGCCACGACCCGCGGCGCGGCGCGCCCTCGGCCGGGACCGGCGGCGCCTCCCCGACCGCGGCGTCGTCGGGGGGCATCGGCGTCAGCGCCCGAAGAACATCGCGCTGTCCGGCGCGATGCGCACGATGCGCCATGCGCCGTCGCGGCGCTCGAGCTCGACCGTGCCCGGCACGCGCTGCGCGTACGGCTGCAGGCGCGCGTCCACGCGCGCCGCGGCGCGGTCGCCCTCGACGCGCACGTCGAGCACGTCCACCGTGATCGAGCGCAGCGCCGCGCGCGCCCACTGCGCCCGCGCCCACGCGACGAACGCGGCCCCGTCGCGCCCGCCCTCGCGGAACCCCTCGTCGAGCGCCTCCGCGACGGCGTCCCACGCGCCGCGCGAGGCGTCCGACGCCGCGCGCTCGAGCACCGCCTCGACGGCCTCGGCGTCCGTCACGACGAGGCGCTCGACGAGCCACGCGAGCCCGCCGACGAGCGCGACCGCGGCGAGCAGGAGGCGGGGGCGGGTCACGGGGGCGCTCGGGGACCGGGGGACCGGTGGACACGCCCGCGCGCGACCGGCCCGCGGGCGCCCCGATGGTAGGATCCCGCCCAATGGAAAGCGAAGCCCGCCGGCTCTGCGATCTCGGCAAGGAGTTCCTCGACCGGGGCGAACCGGAAGAGGCCCTTCGTTGCTACGAGCGGGCCATCGACGCCGATCCCGAGAACCCGGACGCCTGGTGCGGCCGCGGCAAGGCCTCGTACGACCTCGGCCGGCTCGAGCGCGCCGACCGCGACTTCCGCCGCGCGCTGCGCCTCGCGCGCCACGAGCTCGAGGAGCGTCCGGGCGACGCGGGGGCCGCGTCCGCGCCCGGGGGCCGGTCCGGCGTCCGCCGCTGGTGGGCCGACCCGGCCACGCGCCCGTACCTCCGGGCGCTGCACGGCCACGGCCTGTGCCGCTTCTGGCTCGGCTCGTACGAGGACGCCGCGCGGATCTTCCGCCGCCTCCTGAAGCTCGCGCCGACCGACCCGCTCGACGTCGGCTTCCTCGTCGGCGAGACCTACCTCCGCATGGGGCGCATCGAGCGCGCGGTGAAGGAGCTCGCCCGCGTCGAGGACGACCCGGACGCGCTCTACAACCTCGGCCTGGCCCTCTTCTACGCCGGCGACTTCGAGGCCTCCGTCAACGCGTTCCGCCGCGGCATCTTCGCCAACCTCTACCTCCCCGCCCTCGTCACCGAGCAGCCCCCGACCGACGGGCCCGACGACGACGACGAGGAGGACGGCGAGGACGACAAGGCCCCGCGCCACCCGACCGACGCCGGCGCCCACCCGAAGGGCCTCGACAGCAAGAACGCGGCGCGCGACTACGTCGACCGCTGCGGCGACCTCTGGTTCGGCCGTCCGGTGCTGCAGCGCTGGCTCGACGGCGTGCGCCGCCACCCGATCGTCGAGGCCGACGTGAAGCGCCACCTCGCGCACCTCGAGACCCTCGCGAACGGCAAGCTCTCGGCCGGCGAACGCGCGCGCATCGAGGGCGAGAACACGACGCTGCGCAGCCCCGAGCGGCTCGCCGCGAACGACCGCGCCATCGCGGCCGACGTGCTCGGCGCCGTCTTCAAGCTCCCGCCGTCCCGCGGGGCCTGACGCGTCGCACGGCGCCGGGTCGCTGGCTCGCCAGATCGCTGGGTTCCCGGGTCGCTGGGTCCCCGGCTCGCCGGCGCGGGACCACGCCCCCGTGACGTCGGGCCTCGATCCTCCGGCGCCGCACGCGAGGCCCGGTCCGCGGCGACCTTCGTGGCCCCGGCGGGCACGCCCCGTCACCCTGCGTGCGGGTGGGGATGGCGCAGGATGTGCGGCCGCTCGAGGCCGTGGGCCTCCATCGTCGCGGCGTCGTCGAGCACCTCGCGGGTCGGCCCGCACGCCACCACGCCGCCGCGGTCGAGCACGAGCACCCGCGGGCAGACCTCGACGACGAACTCGAGGTCGTGCGACGCGACGAGGCACGCGACGGGGAGCGCGAGGAGGAGGTCGCGCAGCGCGCGCCGCGACCGAGGGTCGAGCGCGCTCGTCGGCTCGTCGAGGGCGAGCAGCCGCGCGTCGCAGGCCAGCACGCCCGCGAGACACGCGCGGCGCTTCTCGCCGGCGCTCAGGCGGTGGGGCGGGCGGTCGGCGGCGTCGGCGAGCCCGACGCGCGCGAGCTCGGCCGCGACGCGGGCGGCCAGCGCGTCGCCCCGCACGCCGCGCTGCCGCGGCCCGTACGCGACGTCCTCGCCCACCGTCGGGCAGAAGAGCTGGTCGTCGGCGTCCTGGAAGAGGAGCCCGACGTCGGCGCGCACGGCCGCGGCGTTCGCGGCGGTGACGGGGGTGCCGAAGACCTTCACCGCCGACGCCGCCGGGAGCGGCTCGGGCAGCAGCCCGTTCAGGTGGAGGAGGAGCGTGGACTTGCCGGCGCCGTTCGGCCCGACGAGGCCGACGCGC
Organism: Planctomycetia bacterium; assembly: GCA_016795345.1. GTDB lineage: Bacteria > Planctomycetota > PLA2 > PLA2 > JAEUHO01 > JAEUHO01. The sequence continues at coordinate 5,535 of JAEUHO010000587.1, forward strand.
TCGCCCGGCGCGACGGTGAACGAGACGTCGTCGAGCGCCACGCTGCCGTCGGGCCAGCGGTACGACAGCCGGGTGACCTCGAGGGCGGGGACGCTCATCGGGCCCCGCGGGCCGTCATCGCGGCGTGGATGCGCTCGGCGCGGACGGTGGTGCGCACGAACAGGTGCGCGGCGACCCCGGCGGCCGACGTCCAGGCGGCGCGGCGCGAGCGCGCGAACGTGCGCGCCCGTCGCGCCCGGCGCAGCCGAGCCACCTCGGCGCCGATCACCGCCAGGTACCGCTCGGTGAGGCCGAGCGTCGTGACGAGCAGCGCGGGCACGCGAAGGCGCCGGAGCACGTCGAGCAGGTCGGCGAACGGCGTCGCGGCGGTGAGCGCGGCCATCGCGAGGACGCACACGGCGCTCTTGGCGACCAGGGTGCCCGCGACGACGGCGCCCCCGCGCTGGAGGAACGCGAGGCCCGCCACGCCCGCGACGAACGGCGCCGCCACGACGAGGCGGCGGGCGACGTCGCGCGGGCGCACGCGCGCGACCGCCGCCGCGCCGAGCACGGCGGCGCCGACGAGCGCGTACACGAGCCACGCGCCCCGCGGCAACGCGACCACGACGACGACCGTCGCGACGGCGAGCGCGAGGGCCGGGCCGGCGGGCACGCGCCGACGGCCCGGCGCCCCGGGGGCGCGCGGGCTCACGGTGCGCGGCCCGGGGCGCGCGGCGCGACGCGCCACGCGACGACCGACGCGACGACGAACGCGACCACGGCGCCGAGCGCGCCCGCCGCGGCCGTCGCCGCCGCGCCGCCGCCGAGCCCGGGGACGAGGTAGTCGCCCCACGGGGCGGCCAGCGCGGGTGCGCGGGCCGCTCGGGAGAAGCCGAGCGCGTCGGCCACGTGCTCGAGCCCGTCGGGCCAGCCGCACGCCGCGGGCGCGACGAAGACCGCGAACACGAGCGCGACCACGAGGCCGCCGGCGACCGTCGGTCCGGTCGCGGGCGTCCGCGGGCCGGCGACGGGCGCGACGAGCTCGGGCCGCAGCCGCCCGACGGCGGCGACCACGAGCGTCGTCGCGACGCCCTCGCCGAGGCCCACGAGCATGTGGACCCCCGCCATGGCGGGGAGGACCGCGCCCCACGCCGCCGTCCCCGCCGCGGCGAGCTCGCCCGCGCACGCCACCGCCGCCGCGACGGTCGAGCACCAGGCGGCGAAGCCCGTCGCCGCGAGCCGCGCGCGGGGCCCGCCGCCCAGCGCCCGCGCGACCCCGCCGTGGACCGCCGCGGCGACCGCCGGCGCGACGACCGCCATGTTCAGCACGTTCGCGCCGAGCGCGGTCACCCCGCCGTCCTGGAACAGGAGCGCCTGCAGGACGACGACGCACGTGAGCGCGACCACCGCGGCGAACGGGCCGAGGAGGACCGTCGCGAGCGTCGCGCCGACGAGGTGCCCCGAGGTCCCGGCCGCGACGGGGAAGTTGAGCATCTGCGCGGCGAACACGAACGCCGCCGCCGTGCCGAGCAGCGGGACGCGGTGGGGCGGGAGCGTGCGCCGCACGCCGCGGAGGCCGACGGCGAGCCCGGCCGTCGCGAGCGCGGCGGCGGCGAGCGCGGTGGGGGCGTCGAGGAAGCCGTCGGGCAGGTGCATCGGGGCGTCCGCGGATGGCCGGCGCCACCGTACCACCGGCGGCGCGGCGGCGACGCGCCCCGCCGGGCGTCGCGGGCGGACGCCCGGGCCCTCCGTCGCGCCGCGGGGCGGCGTCGCGGCGCCCTGAACCGGCGTTCAGTTCCGCGCGCGCACCCAGCGGAGCAGCTCGCGGAACGTCGGCGGCTTGCCGTACATGAGCACGCCCACGCGGAACACCTTCGCGGCCGCCCGCATCACGAGCGCGGCGGAGAGCGCGAGGATCGCGATCGACGCCGCGACCTCCCAGGCCGGCGGCGGCGGCGTCGAGCCGATGCGGAGCATCATCAGGAACGGCGACGACAGCGGGATCATGGAGAGCACCCGCGCCAGCGTGCCGTTGGGCTCCTTCATCACCGCGAACACGAACATGAACGACATGGTGAGGATGCCCATGACCGGCGCGAGGAGGTTCTGCGCCTCCTTCAGCGTGTTGCACACGCTGCCGACCGCCACCATGAAGCTCGCGAAGAACAGGAACCCGAGCAGGTAGAACACGAGGCACAGGCCGAGCTGCCCGCCGGACACGACCGAGATGCCCTTGAGCGCGAGGCCCGACAGGCCCGCCGTCGCCCAGATCGTCATGAGCGTCAGGCCCACGGCGCAGGTCCCCACGATCTTGCCCGCCATCAGCTGGAAGGGGCTCACGCTCGAGAGCAGCACCTCGATGACGCGGTTGCTCTTCTCCTCGATCGTGTTCGTGACGAGCGCCTGGCTGATGGTCACGATGGTGAGGAACAGGAGCAGCACGAACACGAACGGCATGGCCGTCTGCGCGATGCCCGCGGCCTTCGACGCGGCGCGGACGTCGCCCTGGGCCAGGGGCGGCTTCGTGGTGAGGATCCGGGCGACCCGCGGGTCGACGGTCCCGGCGGCGACGGTGCGCGCGTTCACGACGTCCTTCAGGTCGTTCGAGAGGTCGGCGTACACCTTCTGGTCGAAGAGGTTGCCCGTGCGGTACTCGCTCGGCGCCTGGCCGTCCCCGCGGTCGAGGGCGGAGGGGCGGAGCACGAGGTAGCCGAACAGCTTCCCGTCGAGCACCCGGCGGTCGAGGTCGGCCCGCCGCGCGGCCTGGTCGGCCTCGCGCGCCGCCACGTCGGCGCCCGCGAGCGGCACCTCCTCGACGGCGTACAGCGCCGCCTTCTCGTCGGGCGTCCGGCGCGCCGCGATGCGCGCGGCGACGTCGGCGCCGAGCACGCCCGTCGTGTCGAGGAGCGCGATCGTGCGCTGCTCGGGGGGCTTCTGCTCGAGCAGCGCCGGCACGAGGAACGACGCCGCCATCAGCAGCGGCGTCATGAACACCGCCAGCAGGAACGCCTTCGTGCGGACGTTCTCGAGGTACTCGCGGAGCGCGACGAGGAGGAGGCGCCTCATGCGGGCTCCCGCGGCGAGGCGTCGCCCGCGACCCGCTTGAAGATCTCGTGGAGGCTCGGCGTGCGCACCTCGAAGCGCCGCACGCGCCCCCGCGCGAGGAGCGCGGCGAGGATCGCGTTCGGGTCGGCGTCGGGCGCGAGCGCCAGCTCGGCCTCGTAGGGCGTGCCGGAGACGCCGACGACGCCCGGCAGCCCCTCGAACGGGTCGCCCGACGCGCCGTCGACGCGCACGAACGCGGCCTCGCGGCCCTCGCGGCGGCGCACCTCGTCGACGGTGCCCGCGAGCCTCGGCTTGCCGCGCCAGAGCAGCACGATGCGGTCGCACAGCGACTCCGCCTGCTCCATCACGTGGGTCGAGAACAGGATCGTCGTCCCGGCCTTGCGCAGCTCGAGCACGACGTCGCGGAGGAAGTCGCGGTTGACGGGGTCGAGGCCCGAGAACGGCTCGTCGAGGATCACGAGGTCGGGCTCGTGGCAGACCGTGGCGAGGAACTGCACCTTCTGCGCCATGCCCTTCGAGAGCTCCTCGGCGCGGCGGTCGAGCCAGCCCGCGAGGCCCATGCGCTCGCCCCACCGCTGGATGCGGGGGTCGAGGAACGCGCGGTCGCGGCCCTTGATGGCCCCGAAGAAGCGCAGCATCTCGCGCACGCGCATCTTCTTGTAGAGGCCGCGCTCCTCGGGGAGGTAGCCGATCCGCGGCTTCAGCGCCTCGTGGATCGGCTCGCCGAACACGAGGATCCGCCCCTCGTCCGGCGCGAACACGTTCATCAGCATCCGGATGGACGACGTCTTGCCCGCGCCGTTCGGGCCCAGCAGCCCGAAGATCGTCCCGCGCGGCACCTCGAGGTCGAGGCCGTCCACGGCGGTGAAGCCGCCGAAGCGCTTGACGACGTGCTCGAACTGGACGGCGAGGTCGGCCACGGGACGAGGGTAGCCCCGTCCGCGGTCGGCGCGAAGCCGGGCGGGACCGGCGGCGGTCGTGCTCCCGGGACCGCGAGGCCCGGCGGCCGGCGGGCCTCGGGTCGCGCGCCGTCGACCGCGGCCCGGAACGCGCCCGGCCGTGGCCCGGCCCGTGACCCGGAGGACCCCGAACGGCGGTCGCCCCCCGACCGCGCGTCGTTATCCTTGGGTCCGGAGGCCCCATGCGACGCCGAACGCCCCTCGCCGTCCTCACGCTCGCGGCGGTCCTCGCGGGCTGCGCCAACCTGGAGGGGCCGGGGCTGCGGGGCTCGCCGGACCACGGCATCGCGCGGCGGGCGGGCACGCCGTCGTGGCGCTGGTCCACGCTCGGCGAGTCGGTGGACCGGCCCGTGGCCGACCCGCTCGCGCCGGCGCGCGACCAGTGGATCGTCGAGACCGGGCTCGCCCCGGGCGCGCTCGCCGACGGCGGGGCGTCGCTCGGCGCGGGGCTCGTCGTCGCGGTCGGGTCGGACGTGCCGACCCGCGCCGTCGAGACCTCGTCCGTCGAGGCCGGGACGCCCACGGCGTTCCGCGTCGGCACCGTGCGCTGGGCCGGCGACGGCGCGGACCCCGCGGGCGCCGCGTGCGCCGGGCGCGAGGTGGAGGTCGCGTGGCTCGTGTGCGTGCGCGCGCGGGGGACCTGCGCGGTCGAGGTGGACGCGGTGCCGCAGCTGACCGGCGCGGGGGGCCCGACGACCCTCGAGCGGTTCCGCGTGCGCCGCGTCGTCGCCGTCGGCGAGGCCCTCGTGATCGGCGCGGCGCCGGGGCGTGCCGTGCCGGCGGACGCGGCCGCGCTGGTGGGCGGGCCCGCGTCGCGGTTCGTCCTCCGGGTGCGTGCGTGAGCGAAGGCGCGCCCCGGCCCGAGGTCGGGACCGCGGCCGACGCGGCCCCGCCGGCGTCGGCGCCCGTGCCGCCGACGGACGGGGAGGCGACGTGCCCGGCGTGCGGGGCGCCGCCGTCGCCCGGGTCGTGGTGCATGGCCTGCGGCGCGTCGTTCGAGGCGCCGCCGAAGGACGGCACGCTCCCGCCCGGCGGCGCGGTGACGGCGCGGAAGTTCGCCTGCGGCGGGTGCGGCGCGCTGATGTTGTGGGACGCGGCGTCGAAGGGCCTGAAGTGCCCGTTCTGCGCGTCCACGGCGGCCGTCGAGCGGGCCGCGGACTTCGCGCCCGTCGAGTACGCCCTCGAGCACGTGCCCGCGGACCGCACGCGCACCGACGCGCCCAAGGTCTTCCACTGCGACGACTGCGGCGCGGAGGTCCGCTTCGAGGGCGCGACGGTGGCCGACCGCTGCCCGTTCTGCGGCGCCGAGCACGTCGTCGAGCGCCGCGGCGACGCGGGGCGGGTGCTGCCGGAGTCCGTGGTGCCGTTCGCGGTGGACGCGGCGAAGGCGCGCGAGGTCTTCCGCGCGTGGGTCGGCAAGGGCCTGTTCCGCCCGCGCCGCGTCCTCTCGCGCGTGGCCGACGAGGCGCTGAAGGGCGTGTACGTGCCGTACTGGACGTACGACGCGACGGCGTGGTCGCGGTGGACCGCCATGGCCGGCTGGCACTACTCCGTGACCGTCTCGGACGGGCGCGGCGGCACGCGGCGCGAGCAGCGGACGCGCTGGGAGCCCGCGTCGGGCGAGCGGACCGGGACCTACGACGACGTGCTCGTGTGCGCGTCGAAGGGCGTCGACCCGAAGCTCCTGCCGAAGGTCGAGCCCTTCCGCCTCGAGGGGCTCGCCTCGTACCGCGCGGAGTACCTCGCCGGGTGGCTCGCCGAGGAGTACGTCGTGGACCTGCCCGCGGGGTGGGCCGTGGCGCGCGAGCGGATCAACGCGATGGAGCGCACGGCCTGCGCGCACGCCGTGCCCGGCGACACGCACTCGTCCCTGCGGGTGTGGACGCAGCACCACGACGTGACCTGGAAACACGTCCTGCTGCCGATGTTCGTCGCGACCTACCGGTACGCCGAGAAGACCTACAAGTTCCTCGTGAACGGCCAGACGGGGAAGGTGTGCGGGACGCGCCCCGTCTCGGGGTGGAGGGTCGCGGCCGCGATCGTCCTCGGCGCGGCGCTCGTGGGCGCGGCCGTGTGGTTCTTCGGGTTCCGGAAGTGACGCCATGCCCGCCGCCGAGCCCCTCGCCCCGTCCGCCGCCGCCCCGCCGCCGTCCGCGCCGCTGCCCGCCCCGCGCCATCCGGTCGTGCTCGTCCACGGGCTGCTCGGCTTCGTGCGGCGCACCGTCACGCGCCTCCTGTCGTTCGCCTACTTCGAGGGCGTCGAGGACGACCTCGCGTCGGCGGGCGTGCCCGTGCGCTGCGTCGCGTTGCCGGCCACGGCCGCCGTCGCGGACCGCGCGCGGGCGCTCGCCGAGGCCGTCGAGCGGCTCGGCGCGGAGCGCGTGAACGTCGTCGCGCACAGCATGGGGGGGCTCGACGCCCGGTGGTGGGTGGGCCGGCTCGGCGGGCACCGCCGCGTCGCGTCGCTCACGACGATCGCGACGCCGCACCACGGGACCTACGTCGCCGACTGGGGCGGGCTTCGGGTCGGTCGGGCGCTCTCGGGGTGGCGGCGGCTGGCCGAGCTCGGCGTGGACGCGCGCGCGTTCCCCGACCTGACGCGGGCCGCGTGCGCGGAGCGGAACGCCGCCCTCCTCGGCGGCCCCGAGGTCCCGACGTTCTCCTGGGGCGGCGCGCGGCCGTGGTGGGGGATCGCGGTGCCGCTCCAGGTGGCGTTCCGCGTGCTCCAGCGCGTCGAGGGGCCGAACGACGGCCTCGTCTCCGTCGCGAGCGCGCGGTATGGCACCTACCTCGGCACCCTCGAGGCCGACCACTTCGCCGAGACCGGCTGGCACTGGACCCCGCCGGGGATCGCGCGGTTCGACCACCTCGCGTTCTACCGGGGGCTGGTGCGCGACCTCGCCGCCCGGGGATACTGAACGATCACCCCGAGGAGCGACCGCCGTGGGCATCGAGGACCGTGACTGGGCACGCGACCGCCGCCCGCCGTTCGGCGACGACGACGACGACGGCGGGCCGACCACGCCGCTGTGGGCCAAGATCGTCCTCGTGGTGCTCGCGCTCTCGCTCGCCGGGTCCGCGGTGCTCGGCGCGTTCTGACCGCCGCGCGCCCGGCTCACCCCGCGCGCACCTCGACCCGCGAGCCGGACGCGTACCGCCGCAGGCCGAGGTGGAACACGACGGCCGCGACGACCGGGAACACGACGGCGCCCGCGAGGCACCAGGCGAGCCCCTCGAGCGAGAACGCGCGCACGAGGCCCGACGGGAACCAGCCGATGAACGCGGCCGGGATCGCCGTGTAGAGCAGCACGCGCAGCGCGCCGGGGAAGATGCTCTCGGGATAGAGCGAGAACGTGATCGTGAACTCCCAGACCTGGCGCGCGAGCACCTGCATCGAGCCGAGCCAGAACGCGAGGCTGTGCACGATCACGCCGATCGACAGGAACACGGCCGCGCCCGCCAGCGCGCCGACGACGACCCACGGCGCGGCCGCGAGGCTCCACTGCCCGGTCACGGCCAGCAGCAGCACGCAGTTCGCGAGGTCGCCCCAGCCCGCCGCCGACGTCTTGTTGCCGACCGCGTGCAGGAGCGCGGGTTGCGGCTGCACGAGGAAGACGTCGAGCCCGCCCTCGGCGATGGTGCGGGCGAGGTCGCGCACGCCGGCGCCGGTGATCACCGCGATCCCCACGGCGCCGGCGGTCACGGCGTAGAGCGCCACCATGTCGTGCAGCGTCCAGCCCGCGAGGTGCTCGAACCGCGCGAAGAAGATGGCCCACACGGCGATCCAGATCACGTCGTTGACGAACATCCCGACGGCCTGGATCCAGAACGCGCCGCGGTTCGCGAAGCTCTCCTTGAGGCTCGTCGCGACGAGGGCGCGGAGGAACCGGAGGGTCGACGCGAGGCCCGGGCGCGCGCGGGGCGCGGCGGGGGCCGGGACGGGGGAGGTCGTCGGCGGCACGGTCAGCCCCCGTGGACGCCGAGGGCCTTGAGGCCCTTGCGGTGGACGGCCCACGCGAGCGCCGCGAACGCGACGCCCCACGCGACGAGCAGGCCCGCGGTCGCGAGCACCTCGGCGAGGGACGGTCCGAACGCGGTGCGCGCGGGCCCGTTGAGCAGGACGGCGAACGGGGTCCACGCGACCGCCGTCCGCAGCCAGTCGGGGTAGAGGTGTAGCGGCACGATGAGCCCGCCGAGCACGAACGCGGCCTTCTGCCAGATCCAGTAGATGGGCGACACGTCGTCGACCCAGGGCGCGGTGGCCCCGACCGCGGTCTGCGCCAGCGTGCCGAGCAGCACGGCGAGCACGCCGAGCGGGAGCGCGGCGAGCAGCACGCCGGGCGACGGGGGCAGCCCGCCGGAGAGGCCCCACGCGAGGCCCGCGGCGACGACGCCGAGCAGGGCGAGGCGCACGAGCGCGACGCCGAACGCCTCGGCGACGCGCATGCCGAGGTACGAGACGGGCCGCGGCAGGCGGTACGCGACGTCGCCCGTGCGCACGTCGCGCTCGAGGGTCAGGTGGACCGATGGCACCGACAGGAACACCCACTCGGTGATCGCGAGGTACCAGAGCAGCCGCCGCGGGTCGGCGGCCGCGCCCTCCATCGGCACGTGCCGCCAGAGGCTCGAGAAGATGAAGAGGAGCACCGCGAGGAACGCGGCGCGGCCCACGGCCTCGGCCCAGCCCGTGGTCTGGTCGCGCGCGGCCAGCCGCGCGGCGGCGAGGTAGGGCGCGAGGCGGGACGCGCGGGCGCGGGGCGCGTTCACCGGCGGCCTCCGTCCCCCGGAGCCCCCTCGCGTGACCCCGCGCCGGCCGCGGTCCCTCGCCCGGCGGAGGCGTAGATCGCCTTCACGATCTCCTCCATGGGCGGGTCCTCGACCGAGAGGTCCTCGAGGCGCGTCGCGGCGAGCGCCGCCTGGATGACGGCCTCGACGGCGGTGGTCGCGGTGTCCACCTCGAGCACGGTGCGGTGCGGCGTCGTCTCGCGGACGGTCACGCCCGGCAGGCGGAGGTCGATCGTGGGCTCGACGGTCGCGAGCGTCACGACCTTGCGGCGCAGGTACGTGCGGCGCAGCTCGCCCACGGGCCGGTCGAGGAGCAGGCGACCGTCGTGGATCACGAGCACGCGGTCGCAGACCGCCTCCATGTCGCCCGTGTCGTGCGACGCGAGGAGCACGGTGGCGCCGTCGGCCTCGCTGCGCTCGCGCACGAGGTCGCGGATCACGCTCTTGGCCACCACGTCGAGGCCGATGGTCGGCTCGTCGAGCAGCAGCACGTCCGGCGCGTGGAGCAGCGACGCGACGATCTCGAACCGCATGCGCTCGCCGAGCGACAGGGTCTTCACGGGGCGGTCCACGAGGTCGCCGAGCCGGAACGCGTCGACGAGGCGGTCGCGCCGCGCGGCGTGGACCGCGCGGTCCTGGCCGTAGACGACGCGCAGCAGCTCGAACGTGTCGGTGGGGGGGAGGTGCCACCACAGTTGGCTGCGCTGCCCGAAGACCGTGCCGATGCGGTAGGCCAGCGCGCGCCGCTGCGCCCACGGCACGAAGCCGAGCACCTCCGCCGTCCCCGAGGTGGGGTGGAGGATGCCCGTGAGCATCTTGATCGTGGTGGACTTGCCCGCGCCGTTCGGGCCCACGAACGCGACGCGTTCGCCCCGCTCGATGGTGAACGTGACGTCCTCGACCGCGCGCACGTCGCGCGCCGGCCGCGTGAACAGCCCCTTCAGCGCGCCGACGAAGCCGGGACGACGTTCGCGGACGCGGAACGTCTTCGAGAGACCGGTGACGAGCAGGGCGGGGGGCACGGGAGGGGGGGCATCGAGGGGAGGGGGCGGATCCTACACCGAGTTGCGTCGTGTGGGGCTCGGACACGGTTCGGACACGCGAGGCCCGGCGGCGGGCGGGGCGCGGCGATACCATGGCGCGCGTCGGAGACCCTCCCATGCGGCGCTCGATCCTCGCGCTCGTGCTCCCCGCGACCCTCGCGCTGGCCGGGCCGCCCGCGCGCGGCGCGAACCCGGCGCCGCTGCCCGAG
>JAEUHO010000237.1 GCA_016795345.1 Planctomycetia bacterium
CGACGCGGGCCGGCCGCGAGGCCGGCCCCATCGGTCGGCGCCCGAGCATCGGTCGGCGCCCGCGGCGCTCGGTCAGCGCGACAGGCTCTCGAGGCGCTCGCGGGCGCGGGCCTCGAGCGACGTGCCCTTGAAGTCGTTCACGATGCGCTCGGCGTCGGCCTTGGCCTCGACGAGCTTGCCGGCGGCCTTCAGCGCGTCCACGCGGGCGAGGCGGTTGTCCTGGCGGGTGCGCGCGATGCCGGCGACCTTCTCGGCGAACGCCTTCACGTCGGCGGCGGCGGTCGGCGCCTTGGCGGCCGTCTCGGCGCGGCGCAGCGCCTCGCCGTAGTCGCCGTCCTCGACGGCCTCGCGGACGCCCTCGAGGCCCGCCGGCACGGGGCCGAGCTCGGCGGCGCGCACCTTGCGCAGCTCGCTCTCGATCACGTCCTTCGGGAAGCCGTTGCTCGCGCGGACCACGCCGTCGGCGCCGATCACGTAGTCGGCGGGGTACCGGTTGACGCCGTACCGCGACGCGTTGCGGCCGTCCGGGTCGCAGCCGACCGCGAACGTCCAGCCCGCCTCGCGCAGGTAGCCGCGCACGCCGTCGGCGTTGTCGATGACGACGCCGAGGCACACGACGCCCGAGCGGCCGTAGCGCTCGTGGATGCGCTGGAACTCGGGTAGCGTCGCGCGGCAGACCGGGCACCCCGTGAGCCAGAACTTCAGGCACACGACCTTGCCCCGGAGCGAGGCGAAGTTCGTCTGCGCGGAGGCGCCGTTCAGGCCGTCGGAGAGGGCCAGCTCGGGGGCCGCCTGGCCGTCGAGGACGGTGCCGCCGCCGGCGAGGGCGGGGGCGGCGGGCGCGAAGGAAGCGAACGCGAGGGCGAGCGCGAGGTGGCGCAGACGCATGGGGACGCTCCGGACGGGGTTCGGGGGAAGGGGGCCGGGGGAAGGGGGAGTCGGGGCGGGGCTAGGGCGAGGGCGAGGGCCGGGTTCCGGACGCGGCGCGCGGTCAGCGCGCCGCGGCGATGACGCCGCGGGCGAGCAGGTCGGCCTTCACGCGGTCGGCCCACTCGCGCAGCGGGCGCTCGAGGCGCGTGCCGCGGAAGTCCTCGACCATGACGCCGATCTGCTCGTACGCACCGCGCTGGTCGCCGAGCTTCCAGCGCTCCTGGATCTTCAGCTTGCGGCGCTCGCTGCGCTGGATCGCGATGTCCTCGATCCGGTGCGCGGCGCGGACGACCTCGGCGGACTCGGCCTTGTCGTCGAAGTGCTGCTCGACGATGCGGAGCACCGCGCCGTAGTCGTTCTGGCGCGCGGCGTCCGCGACGCCGGCGAGCGCGGGCGGGATCTCGCCGAGCTCGGTGACGTTGCGCTCGCCGCCGCCGGCGGCGACCGGCGCCGCGGGCGCCCCGAGGCCCTTCGGCGCGGCGCCGATCGCGGGGGCCGCCGAGGCCGTCGGGTTCACGGACGCTCCCGACGCCGGCGCCGCCGCGGCGACCGCGGGGGCCACGACGCCGGCGCGGGCGATCTCGCGCTCGATCAGGCCGGCGGTCACGACGTCGTACGAGCGGACCACGCCGTCGGCGCCGACGAGGTACGACGTCGGGTACGTGGTGATGCCGTAGCGCTGGGCCGTGAGGCCGTACTCGTCGATCGCGATCGGCATCGTGTAGCCGAGGCGCCGCCACATCGACTCGACGGCGTAGCGGTTGTCGTACGCGACCGCGATGAACTGCGCGCGGGTCCCGTACTGCCGGAACAGCCGCTCGAAGTCGGGCAGCGACTCGCGGCAGGCCGGGCAGTTCGTGAAGAAGAACTTCAGGATCACGGGCCGCCCGCGGAACGACTGCAGCGTGCAGCCCGTCGGCAGGGTGTAGAGGCCCTGCTGGACGTAGATCTCGGGCGCCGGCTGGCCCGTGAGGTTGCGGCCCTCGGCCCGGGCGTGCGGGGCGAGGAGGGCGCTCGTGACCACGGCGAGGGCCGCGGCGGCGAGGAGTCGGCGCATCGGGATCGGTCTCCAACGGACGGGGGACGGACGGCACACGACCGGACGACCCGCGGGGGGCTTCGGCGGCGCCCGCGGGGCCGACACCGAAGCGGGGGATGATACGGGTCGGGGGGGCCCGCGCCGGGTTGTGCCACGTCGGCCCCGGGGGCCCCCCGGTCGGGACGAAAGTCCTACCTCCGGTGGGAGGCCAGGACCGCCTCGGCCTGCCGCGCGACGTTCTCCGGCGTGAAGCCGAACTCGGCGAACAGCCGCGCCGCGGGCGCGCTCGCGCCGAAGTGCTCGAGGGTGACGAAGGCGGCGTCCGGCCCGACGTGCCGGTGCCAGCCGAACGACGTGGCCGCCTCGACGACCACCGTCGGCACCGCCCGCGGCAGCACGCTCTCGCGGTACGCCGCCGGCTGCGCGCCGAACCGGCAGAGGCTCGGCATCGACACGACGCGCGCCGCGGTCCCGCGGGCCTCGAGCAGGCGGGCCGCCGCGAGCGCGAGGCCGACCTCGGACCCCGACGCCACGAGCACCACCGCCGGCGTCCCCGTCCCCGCCACGACGTACCCGCCGCGGGCGACGCCCTCGAACACGGCGCGCCGCTCCGCCGGCAACGGGGCGAGGTCCTGCCGCGTCAGCGCGAGGGCCACCGGCCGGCCGGCCTCGAGCGCGACCTTCCACGCCGCCGCGGTCTCCACCGCGTCGGCGGGCCGGATCACGGTCACGCCCGGGATCGAGCGCAGGGCCGCGAGGTGCTCGACGGGCTGGTGCGTCGGGCCGTCCTCGCCGAGCCCGATGGAGTCGTGGGTGAACACGTACACGACGCCGAGGCGCTGGAGCGACGCGAGGCGGATCGCGGGCCGCAGGAAGTCGCTGAACACGAGGAAGGTGCCGCCGAACGGCCGGAACCCGCCGTGCAGCGCGAGGCCGTTGCACACGGCCCCCATGGCGTGCTCGCGCACGCCGAACGCGAGGTTGCGCCCGCCGTACGCGCCGCGCTGCACCACGGGCGACCCGGCGATCGTGGTCCCGTTGCTCCCCGCGAGGTCGGCGCTGCCGCCGACGAGCGACGGCACGCGCGCGGCGAGCGCCTGGATGGCCGCCGCCGAGGCCTTGCGCGTCGCGACGGGTTTGCCGTCGGCGCCGACCCCGGCGAGCGCGGCGTCGAGGTCGGCGGGCAGCGGGCCGCCGCCCGCCGAGAGCGCCGCCTCGAGCGCGGGCGCCTCCGCCGGGAACGCCGCGCGGTACGCCGCGAGCCGCGCGCGCCACGCGACGGCCTTCCGCGCCGCGTGCCGCCCGGCCTCGACGAGGTGCGCCTTGACGTCGTCGGGGACGAGGAACGCCGCGTCCTCCGGCCAGCCGTACGCGCGCTTCGTGAGGCGGATCTCCTCCTTCCCGAGGGGCTCGCCGTGGGCCTTCGGCGTGTCCTGCTTGTTCGGGCTCCCGATCCCGATGTGCGTCCGCACCATCACGAGCGTCGGCCGCGCGGCCTCGCGTCGGCCCGCCTCGGCGGCGGCCACGAGGTCGTCCACGGTCGCGGTGTCGGCCACGCGCAGCACCTGCCAGCCGTAGGCCTCGAAGCGCTTGCCGACGTCCTCGGTGAACGCGACGTCGGTGGTGCCGTCGATCGTGATCTTGTTGTCGTCGTAGAAGACGATCAGCTTGCCGAGGCCCCAGTGGCCCGCGAGCGAGCAGGCCTCCGACGCGACGCCCTCCATGAGGTCGCCGTCGCTGGCGATGACCCACGTGTGGTGGTCCACGATCTCGTGGCCGGGACGGTTGAAGCGGGCCGCGAGCATCCGCTCCGCCAACGCGAGGCCCACGGCGGTCGAGAGGCCCTGGCCCAGCGGCCCCGTCGTCGTCTCGACCCCGGGCACCTCGTGGAGCTCGGGGTGGCCCGGCGTCTTGCTCCCCCACTGCCGGAACGCCTTCAGGTCGTCGAGGGAGAGGTCGTACCCCGTGAGGTGCAGGGCCGCGTACTGCAGCATGCTCGCGTGGCCCGCCGAGAGGACGAACCGGTCGCGGTCGGGCCACGCCGGGTCCGACGGGTCGTACGCCATCACCCGCGCCCAGAGGGCGTACGCGAGCGGCGCGAGGGCCATGGGCGTCCCGGGGTGCCCGGACTTCGCCGCCTCGACGGCGTCCATGGCGAGGGTGCGGATCGTGTCGATGGACCTGCGGGTCAGCGCCTCGTTCACGGTCACGGTCACCTCCGCGCGGGACACTACCAACCCACTCCCCCGAGCCCGGGGGACGGCGTCCGGCCCGCGGGAACCGTTCCGCCCGCCCGCGCCCTGGATCCGTGGCCGCCCCCCGCCGGCCCCGATACCACTACGGCATGAACGACCGCCGCCCCGCGACCCTCGTCCTCGTCTTCGGCGTCCTCGTCCTCGCGGGCGGGGTCATCGGCTTCCTCAAGGGCAGCGCCGCGTCCCTCGCCGCCGGCGGCAGCATCGGGCTCGGCCTCGTGGCCTGCGGCGCCGCGATGTGGGCGGGCCGCCGTGCGGCGATCCTGCCCGCGATCGCCCTCTGCTTCGTCACCGCCATCGCGATGGCGCAGCGGCTCCACGCGACCGGCAAGCTCGTGCCCAACCTGCCCGTCGGCGTGCTGGCCATCGCCCTCGGCTACGTCCTGCTCGCCGAGCGCCGCCGGCGCGCCCTCGCGCGGTCGCCGCGGACCGCCCCGCCCGCGGCCTGACGCCTCGGGCCCGGGTCGCGGCCGCACGGCGACCGCCGGGGGTCGCGGGCCCGACGCGCCGTCCCGCGACGGGTTCGTCCGGTCCGGGGCCGCGCGCCCCGCCGCCGCCGAAATCGTCGGGATTGTGGCCGCGACAGACCCTACAGTCGCGCCATGGCCCTCCCCCGCCGCGCCGCCGCACTGCTCCTGCTGGCCCTGCTCCCGCGGACGGCCGCCCACGCGGCCGACGCCCCCGCCGACGACGCGCGCAAGGCGAAGGTCGCCGCCGCGAAGGAGGCGGCCCTCGCCGAACGGCGCGCGCTCGACGAGAAGGTGAACGCGGCCATCGACAAGGGCGTCGCGTGGCTGCGCAAGCGGCAGAAGTCCACCGGCGCGTTCCCCGCGTACGGCGACAAGCTGCCCCCGAACTCCTACAACCCCATGGACCTCGGGGTGAACGCGCTGGCGATGCTCACGCTCGCGAAGTGCGGCGTGCCCGCCGACGACAAGGCGCTCGAGAAGGCGAAGACCTGGTGCCTCGCGGACTACGCGAAGATGAAGGGCCTCAAGAAGGTCCTCGTCTACCCCGCGTCGGTGATGCTGCTCGCGTTCGAGGCGATGTACCACCCCGAGGCGAAGGACGAGGGCGGCGCCGAGCGCGGGCGGTACGGCACCACCGTCACGCGCAAGAAGACGCCGTGCAAGTACCCCGCCGCGATCAACGCCCTGGTGGACGAGCTCGCGAAGTTCCTCGTGAAGCACCAGGTCGCGAAGGCGGGCGGCTGGCGGTACCCGGGCGTCGAGGCGGGCGCGCCGCCGGGCGACGCCGAGATGTCGAACACGCAGTACGCGCTCCTCGGCCTGAACGCGGCGGCGCGGTGCGGCGCGGCGATCTCGCCCGAGGTCTGGACGCGCGCCATGGCGTACGTCCTGGCCGACCAGGAGAAGGACGGCCTCGACGGCGAGCTGTGGCTCGAGAACGACGCGTGGGAGCCCGGCGCCGACGAGGTGCCGCGGTGGCGCTCGGGCGGCAAGCGCAAGGCGCGCGGCTGGCGGTACACGCCCGACGGCGCGCAGTCGCTCGCGACGGGCTCCATGACCACCGCGGGCGTCGCGGCCCTCGCCATCGTGAAGGAGCGCCTCGCCGAGGCCGGCAAGCTCACCCCGGACGCCGCGCGCCGCCTCGACGCCGGCATGCTCGACGGGCTCGTCTGGCTCGCCGAGGTCTTCACCGTCGAGGCGAACCCGACGTTCCCCGCCGGCGGCGCGCCGTGGCACCTCTACTACCTCTACGGCCTCGAGCGCGTGGGCTCGCTCACGGGCTTCCGCAACGTCGGCAAACACGACTGGTACCGCGAGGGCGCGACCTTCCTCCTCGGCGCGCAGCAGGCCGACGGGCACTGGGAGGGCCTGAAGGGCACGATGAACCTCACGGACGAACACGAGAGCGAGCTCGTGCAGACGTGTTTCGCGCTGCTCTTCCTGCGCCGCTCGACCACCCCGCCGGTGGTCCCGGTGACCCCGCAGCCCACCACCGGCGACGACACGGCCCCGCCCACCGACGGCCGCGGCAAGTGACCTCGCCCGCGCCCGGGCCTCGCGGTCCGGCGCGCGCGTCGGCGCCCCGATGAGCCCGCGACCCGGAGCCGCGCCCCGCCGCACGACGCCGCCCGAACCGGGCAACGGGTCGCGGACGGGCTCCCGGGCCATGGGCCCGGTGGCCGCCGTGTCCGCGGCCCACGGGGCGCGCGCGGCGCGCTAGCCCGCATCATTCACGAACCGGGGGCCTTTTCGGGCGACATGCTCGCGATGAGGTCGCTCGCCTCCTGATCGGGTCGTTGCCGGGCCGAAGTTGCCCTTGCGTAACGCCGGCACCGGCCTCCGCGGCGCGACCTGCCT
>JAEUHO010000354.1 GCA_016795345.1 Planctomycetia bacterium
GGCCCGGCCGCCGGCGCGGTCGGCGCCGGCCACCGGGCCTCGCGTACCGGAGCGCGTGCCCATCGCGTCCCGGCCGCGCCCGGGTCGGGTCCGTCGGTCCCCGCCGGCCGGCGGGCGTCCCCCGGCCGCGGTCGCGCCGCGCCGGCCGCGCGCGGCCCCGCCTACCGCGCCCGCCCCTTGAACGCGTCGCGGTACCGCAGCACGCGGTCCACGTGGTTGCGCGTCTCGACGTAGGCCTCGCGGCGGATCACCTCGGCCGCCGACGCGTCGGGCGCCCGCAAGCGCCAGCGCTTCACGGGCTCCGCGCCCGCGTTGTACGCCGCGACCGCGAACGCCTCCTCGCCGTCGAACTGCGCGAGCAGGCGGCGCAGGTAGCGCGCGCCGAGCCGCAGGTTCGTCGCCGGGTCCTCGAGGTCGAGCCGGTCCGGGTCGAGCCCGAGGGGGCGCGCCTGCTCCGCCGCCGTCGAGGGCAGGAGCTGCGTGAGGCCCACGGCGCCCGCGCCGCTGCGGGCCCGCGGGTTGCCGCTGCTCTCCGCGGCGACGAGCCCGCGGAGGAGGTCGGGGTCGACGCCGGCCTCGGCCGCGGCGGCGCGCAGGGGCGCGTCGACGGCGGAGAGGTCGGGGAGCGCGCGGCCCTCGGCCCACGACGCCACCTCGGCGCGCGACGGGAGCGCGCGCGCGAGCAGGAAGCCGAGCCCGGCCGCCGCGACGACGACCGCGACCGGCACGAGCCGTCGGGCGAGGCCCGGGCGCCGGCGCCCGCTCACCGGCCCTGCGCCTCCGGCCGGCGCGCCCACCACGCCGCCCAGCGGTCCGCCACGGCCCGCGCCTCCTCGCGCGACGTGCCGCGCTCGATCCGCGTCGGCATCTCGCGGCGCGAGACGCGGCGGAGCGCCACGTCGCTGTTGCGCCGGATCACGGGGTCGTCGTCGCGGATGGTGCGCAGGAGCAGCGGGACGGCCTTCACGTCGTCCTCGCCGCGGACGTAGCCGCCGAGGGCGGTCGTGTCGTAGCCCTTCCGGCCCACCGCGTCGCGGAACCACGTGCGGTCGCCGCCCTGGCGGTGCGTGCGGAACCACGCCTCGTACTGGTCGGCGAGCGCCTCGTACGACGTGACGGGCAGCGTGAAGCTCGTGAGGTCCTCGAGGGCCTCGCGGGCGCGCGGCCGCAGCGGGTCCTCGACGCGGCGCAGGATCGCGAGCAGGTACGTGACCGCCACGCCCTCGCGCGCCCGCGCGAGGCCGAGCGCCGCCTCGTCGACGACGCGCGGGTCCGGGTCCTCGAGGTGGCGGCCGAGGGTCTCGCGGACGGCGGCGCCGTCGAAGCCCGACAGCGCCTTCACGACGCGCGCCCGCTTGGCGGGGTCCAGCGTGCCCTGGTCGAGCAGGTCGGTGAGCGCGAGGCGCGCGTCGTCCGACCCGAGGCCCGTGAGCGCGCGCTCGGCGGCCTGCTGCACGCCGTTGTCGGCGTCGTTGAGCATGTAGAACGCGAGGATGCGGACGGCGTCGGCGCTGCCCGACGCGGCCATGGCCTCGAGGGCGGCGGCGCGCACCAGCGCGGCCTCGGGGCCGACCTCGCCGACGAGCCGGACGAGGGTCGGCTGCACCGACGAGCCGCCGATGCGCCCGAGCGACTGCGCGACCGCGAGCCGCGTCGCGGTGTTGCCCTCGCGGTAGAGCTCCTCGAGTTTCTCGATCATCTTCCCGTCGCCGAGGACCGCGAGGCCCGCCGCGGAGCGCACCCGCACCACGGGGTCGGGGTCGACGAGGAGCGCGCGCAGGCCCTCGCCGAGCACGGACGCGAGCCGCGCCTTCGCGGCGGGATCGCGCCCGAGCGGGCCCGAGACGAGGTCGGCGGCGGCGGACGCGCCCGCCGAGCGCACGGCGGGCCGCGGGTCGACGAACGCGTCGCGGATGCGGAGGGGGCCCGCGTCGACCAGCGTGCGGACGAGGAGGCGCTGGGCCTCCGGCGTGCCCGACGCGGCGAGGGCCTCCACGAGCGGGTCGGCGAGGTCCGGGCGGCCGAGGGCCGCGACGAACGCGACGATCCGGCTCTCGACGGGCCCGAAGGCCGGCTGCGCGGTCGTCCACGCGAGGAGCGTGTTCGCGTGCGCGTCGCGCACGTGGTCCGCGAAGCGCTCGAGGAGGTCGATGGCCTCGAGGCGCGCGCCGTCGGTCTCGAGGTCGTCGAACGACGCGGCGACCAGCGCGAGGAGGCGGTCCTTGCGCTCGTCGGGCGAGGCGCCGGCGGAGCGGGCCGACTCGGCGACCCACCACGCGCGGGCGTCGGGCGCCGTGTCCGCGTCGCGGTAGCGCTGCCAGAGATTCTGCTCCTCGAGCGCGAGGAGGCGCGCGGTGAGGAGGCCGTGGCGCGGGTCGTCGGGCGACGGCGTGACGACGAGGCGCCGCTCCTGGTTGGTGACGAGCACGCGGACCGCGAGGTGCTCGTCGGTCATCACGCGCTGGTCGTCGGCGCCCTGGAACACGCCGGCGTCCTCGACCGCGTCGAGGAGCGCGCGGAACGCCTCCGTCGGGAGCACGAAGCCGCCGAGCGGGTCGCCGCCGGCGGTCTCGGGGAGGAACGCGGCCTTGCGCCGCCGCCCCTCGGCGTCGATCACGTCGAAGACGACGCGGGCGCGCGCCACGTCGGCGTCGTCCACGCGGGTCAGGGTGCGGCGGGCGCGGAACGTGCCGCGCGCCTCGTTCCACCACTGGGCCCACGGGGCGGCCGTGGCGGGCAGGTCCTCGCCGCTGATGCGCCGGAGCGCCGCGAACGCGGGCTCGACGACGCTGCCGTAGTCCACGAAGTGGTCGCCGCCGACGGTCGAGATGAGGACCGTGACGACGTCGTGGTCGAGGAGGCTGCCGACCGTGGGGTCCGACGAGTCGAGCCCGCCGAACACGAGCGCCACGGCGCTGGCGCCGCGGCACAGGAGGTCGGGGTGGAGGATGCCGCGGCGGCTGACGAGGGCGGGGACCGTCGCGGGCTCGAACGCGTTCACGCGCGTGCGGCGGCAGCGCTCCACGAGGGCCAGCATGGCGTAGGAGCGCTCGCGCGCGTCGCCCTCGCGCACCAGCGCGTTCAGCCGGACGCCGATCGCGGGCTCGTCGAGGCCCGCCATGAGCTGCGCCGCGCGCCGCGCCACGTCGGGGTGCGGGTCGCCGAGCGCGACGACGAGCCGGTCCGGCGCGTCCGCCGCGCGGGTGCGCGACAGCAGCTCGAGGCCCGCCATGCGCACGCCGTGCTGCTTGCCCGGGGCCCGCAGCAGGCCGTCGATGCGCGGGCGGTCCTCGGGGGTGAGGATGCCCGCGAGGAACTCGGTGGCGCGCGCGCGGAAGACGGGGCGGTCGAGCGAGAGGAAGCCGAACATCCACCGCTTGCACGCGGCGGGGTCGAGCTCGTAGGCGGCCTCGAAGAACGTCTCGAGCCGGCTGCCGTTGGGCCGCTCGGCAGCCGCCGTGAGGATCGTGCCGACGTCGGCGGTCGTGCCCACCTTGCCGAGCACCCACGCCGCGCCGGGCTTCACCGCGGAGTCGCCCTTCGCGACCGCGCGGCGCACCGGGTCCACGGCCTCGGGCCCCATGAGGAGGAGCGACTCGGCGGCCTTGATGCCGTCCTGGCCGGGCCACGTCGCGAGGCGCCGGATCAGGGCCGACGCCGGGTCGTTCGGCGTCGGGTCGGGCTTGGTCGCGCGCGGCGCTTCGTCCGTCGGCGCCGCCGGCGCGTTGGGCTCGTCGGGCGTCGAGAAGCGGAACCCGTCGCCGGGCTTGGCGGGCCGCCGCGGGCCCGGGTCGTCCTCCGCGCGCACGGTCGGGGCGTACGCGAGGGCGCACACGAGGAGGACGAGGACGGGGTGGCGCGGGCACATCGGAGGCGAGGATGACATCCGGCGGGGAAGGGGGAAGAACGTCGTCGGCCGACGTCACGGCCGGGTCACCCCCCGGCGGCCACGTCGCCGATCGCGGCCTCCCGGGCGCGGACCCGCGCCGCGAGCGCCGCGAGGTCCGGCGCGTCGAGCCCCCGGCGGTCCGCGAGCACCGCGCGGGCGACCGCGCGCGCCCGCAGGAGCACGGGGAGATCCTCCGGGAGCCGCGCCGCGGCGAACGCGGGCGCGCCGTGCTGACGGGTGCCGAACAGGTCGCCGGCGCCGCGCAGGCGAAGGTCCTCCTCCGCGATCTCGAAGCCGTCCTCGGTGCGCGCCAGCACGTCGAGCCGCGCGGGGGTCGGGCCCGCCGACCGGTCCATCAGCACGCAGAGCCCCCCGCCCGCCCCGCGGCCGACGCGCCCGCGCAGCTGGTGGAGCTGCGAGAGCCCGAACCGCTCCGCGTGCTCGACCACGAGGACCGTCGCGTTGGGCACGTCCACCCCCACCTCGACGACGACCGTCGCGACGAGCACGTCGAGGCCGCCGGCGCGGAACGCCGCCATCACGGCCTGGCGCTCGGCGGCCTTCTGCCGGCCGTGGACGAGGCCGACCCGCGCCGCGGGGAGCGCGCGCGCCCACGCGTCGCGCCCCGCGGTGGCGTCGCGCAGCCCCGCCTTGTCCGACTCCTCGACGAGCGGGTACACGACGAAGGCCTGGCGGCCCGCGCGCAGCTCGGCCCGCACCCGCTCGAACACGCGAGGCCCGTCCGCCGGCGCGGCGACCCAGGTCGTGCGCGGCCCGCGGCCCGGCGGCACGCCGTCGAGCACCGTCACGTCGAGGTCGCCGTACGCGACCATCGCGAGCGTGCGCGGGATCGGCGTGGCCGTCATCACGAGGAGGTGCGGCGCGGCGCCCTTGCCGACGAGCTCGCGGCGCTGCTCGACGCCGAACTTGTGCTGCTCGTCCACGACGACGAGCGACAGCCGGTCGAACGCGACGTCGCGGGACAGCACCGCGTGGGTGCCGACCACCAGGTCGACCTCGCCGCGGGCGATGCGCTCGATCACCGCCTCGCGCGCCTTCCCGCGCCGCGCGCCGTACAGGGCCTCGACGCGCACCTCGCTGCCCTCGAGCCACCGCCGGAGCGTGGCCTCGTGCTGCCGCGCGAGGACCTCGGTCGGCGCGACGAACGCGGCCTGCCGGCGGTTGGCGACGCACGCGAGGCACGCGTAGACGGCGACGAGGGTCTTGCCCGCGCCGACGTCGCCCTGCAGGAGCCGGCTCATGGGCGTCGGACGCCCGAGGTCGGCGCGCAGGGCGACGACGGCCCGCTCCTGCGCGTCCGTGAGGCGGAAGGGGAACCGCGCGCGGATGCGCCGCTCGAGCTCCGGCGTGAACCGGAACGGCGTCGCGGCCGTGCTCGCGCGCGCGGCGCGGCGGCGCGCGAGCAGGAGCTCGTGCACCAGGAGCTCGTCGAACGCGAACCGCCGCCGGGCCCGTTCCGCGTCGGGCTCCGCGGCGGGGAAGTGGAGGTCGCGCGCGGCGTCGGCGAGCGGCGGGAGCGGCCCGTCGTCGAGGCGGCCCGACGGCGCGAGGTCGAGCAGCCGCGACGGGACGATGTCGTCGAGGCGGGCGGCGGCGGGCAGGGCGGCCCACGCGGCGCGGCGCACCGCCGCCGCGGAGAGGCCCGTCGTCAGCGGGTGGACGGGCACGAGCCGGCCGACGGACGGGTGCGGCGCGTCGTCCGGCGGGAGGCGCTCGACCGACGGCGACACCATCTCCGGGCGCGGCCCGCCGCGCGTCACCGCGCCGAACAACACGACGCGCACCCCCGCGACGAGCGAACGCCCGAGCCACGGCTGGTTGAACCAGCGCGCGCGCACCTCCCCCGTCGCGTCGGCGACCGTCGCCTCGACGATCGCGAGGCCCGTCCGCGCGCGGATCGTGCGCGACGACCCGACGACGCCCACCACCGCGACCTCGGCGCCGGCGACGAGCGCCTCCACGGGGCACGGCGCGCGCCGGTCCTCGAACCGCCGCGGCGCGAGCCGCAGCAGGTCCTCGAGGGTGCGCACGCCGAGCCGCGCGAACACCTCGGCGCGCGCCGCGCCGACGCCCGGCAGCCGCGCGACCGCGTCGGACGGCTCGAGCGGCGCGGTGCCCGCCGCGTCGGGCCGCGTCACCGCG
Organism: Planctomycetia bacterium; assembly: GCA_016795345.1. GTDB lineage: Bacteria > Planctomycetota > PLA2 > PLA2 > JAEUHO01 > JAEUHO01. The sequence continues at coordinate 6,053 of JAEUHO010000354.1, forward strand.
GGCTCCGCAGCCGGGCCACGGCCCACGACGCCGGGTAGTCCGCGAGGAACCGATCGGCGGCGCGGCCGC
>JAEUHO010000356.1 GCA_016795345.1 Planctomycetia bacterium
GCGAACCGGGCCAGGAACCCGGGGAGATCCGACGGGAGGGAGTCGTCACGGGGAAGGGGGGCCGGCATTGGGGCGGGACTCCAGTGAGTGCAAACAATACACTAACACGAAGTCCCCGGAGTCAAGCGGAGGCCCCTCTCCGCCGATAGACGCCGGTCGTTGATTGGCGGATCGCCGATCGGCGGTTGGACGGGAGCAGACGCGCCATTCGGTGCCGGACACCGTTTGGCGGGTTTGGACGTCGTCGGCGGATCAGGAGGCGGAGCGGGGGAGGCCGAGGCGCTGGTAGAGCGCGAACATCGAGCCGAGGCGGAGGCCGCCGCGACCGATGCCGAGCACGGGCGGCTCGAGCCCGAGGCGGGCGAGGCAGCGCTCCATCGAGCTCGGGGAGGCCTTGAGGAAGTTCGCGGTCACGGGCCGCAGGTTGACGACGGGGACGTCGGTCGCGACGCCTTCGCCGTGGAGGAGGTCGGCGGCGTAGGTGCCCCACGACGCGAGCGTGTCGCCCGGGCGCAGGAAGTCGGCGAACGCGGATCGGAGCGCGTCGCGTGGCGCGCCCGCGAGGAGGACGTCGGCGGCGAGGCGCGTGTGGCTCGTGACGGACGGCGCGAGCGGGTGCGTGGGGCGGACGACGAGGTCGAGGCGCGCGCTGCCGTCGCCGCGGACGGCGAGCGCGTGGACGAGCTCGTCGGGGTGGCGGTCCTTCGCGTCGATGGGCCACGCGTTGGACTCGACGGCGACGAGGACGACGCGCGACGGGTCGCGCAGCGCGGGCGGCAGCGCCCACACCGGCTTCACGCGGCGCATCAGCCGCGACTTGTCGCGCGGCTTGCCGACGCGGCGCTGGTAGTCGAGCTGCGTGTCGATCATGGCGCGGAACGGCGTCATCATCGCGCGGTACGGCGCGGGGTCGCCCTCGAGGACCCCGAGGGCGTTCGCGATCGCCTCGAGCGTCGAGAGGCACTCCGCGCGCGGCTCGCGGCGGATGCGGTACTCGCTCGGCTGCGCCGGCGCGATGCGGTAGCGCGGGAGCGCCGCGACCGCGGGGTTGAGCGTCAGCAGCTTCTTCGCGGTGGACCACGTCCCGTCGACGACGACGAGCGTGACGGGGTCGGTGGGGGGCGCGGTGGCGACGTCGACGGCGTCCGGGCCCGGCCAGAGGAGGACGGCGCGGCGGGTCGGGTCGCGGAGCGCCGCGACGACCGTCGGGTGGTCGTCGACCTGGGTGCCGACGACGACCGACGCGCCGGCGAGGCAACGCGCCGCCATCGCCGCGGTGCCGATGGCGACGCGGCGCTCCCGCGGGTGCTGCAGCACGAGGACCCGCGTCCGCGGCGCGAGCGACGGCAGGCGGTCGCACACGCAGACCTTCGCCGGGCGCAGGCACCGCTCGCAGAGCGGCCGGTAGGCGGGCGCGGCGGGGATCACGCGAGGCCCGTCGCGGGGTCGTAGCGGAGCCGGCGAGCCCGCGCGGCGCGTCGCCGCACGCACTCGACGCCGACCGCGTCGAGGCCGCGGGCGTTCGCGACCGCGAGCACCGTCCCGAGGCCGCAGAACGGGTCCACGACCGTGCGGCACGCCGTCGCGCGCGCGAGGAACGCGACCGCGGCCTCGCACGCGGCCGTCCCCATCGCCTTCGACCACGACATCTCGCCGAGCGCCGGCAGGACGTCGGGCGTCGCGAGGGCCGGCGGGACGCGGAGGTCGCGGGAGAACGCGAGCAGGTGCGCGAAGCCCGGCCGTCCGAACGTCGCGGTGCCCGGCGCCGCGCGGCACACGATCTTGTGGAACAGGCACGCGAGGCCCGCCCGCGCCGCGCCCTCGCCGACGAGGTGCGCCTTGTCCACCCAGCGGCCGTCGCGCAGGACGTCGGTCTGGTAGAAGACCGCGACCGCGGTCGGCGCGACCGCCGCGCAGCACCGGGCCGCGGCGTCGACGAACCACGCGCGCCAGGCCTCGGGGGACAGCGCCGGCAGCTCCGACGCGTCCGGCAGCGACGTGACGATCGCGTGGCCCGCCGGCAACGGGCCGGCCGCGAGGAACGCGAGGCCGTCGCCCACGTGCACGGTGCGCGCGCCGGTCGCCGCGGCCGGCGGCGGGCCCGGACGGGCGCCCGCGGACGCCCCGGTGGGGGCCGTCGAGGGCGGCAGCGGCGGGGGCGGCGCGGGGGGCATCCGTGGGCCCGCGGAGGATACGCAGGGCCCGTCCCGCGACGGGGGTCGGGCCCCAGGGCCGCGGGGGGCGTCGGCGGGTGGGATATACTTACTAAACACGAACAACGAAGCCCACCGGGGGGTGTCCGACCGCATGTCGAATCCGACCCGGGCCGGACCCGGGCCCCGGACCTCGCCCGACGGATAGCGTCCCTCCTCCCATGGCCGTCCTGCCGCCCCCCGCCCGTCGCACCGCCCGTTTCCGCCTGCCCGCCCTCCCGCGCCTCTCCGCGCTGCTGCACCGCGCCGCCGGAGCGTCGTCCGCGTCC
>JAEUHO010000428.1 GCA_016795345.1 Planctomycetia bacterium
CGCCACGTCGAGGGCCGCGTCGTCGTCGCTCCCGGCGACCGGGGCCAGCCACGCGTCGAGCCCGAGCACCGCGAAGACGACGTCGCCGGGCGCGTCCGCGGCGGCCGACCACGGCACCACGAGCGTCCCGCGGGCCGGCGCCTCGGCGGTCGCCCGGGCGAGCGCGGCCAGTCGCGGGCGACCGCTCGCGACGACGTCGCGCGCCGCGGCGAGCGCGCGCGCGTCGACGCCGCCGTTCGCGGCCTCGGCGCGGTCGCAGGTGACCGCCTCGAGGATCGGGTGGCGGGCCCGCAGCGCGCGGGCGGACGCGTCGAGCACCTCCCGGGGCACGACGGCGCGGTGCGCGAACGTGGCGCACGTCGCGAGGTCCTGCTCGAGGCGCGCGAGGCGCTCGAGCATCTCGCGGGCGCGGTCGCCGACCGCGTCCGCGAGCCGGTGCGCGTAGACGTCGTCGGCGCTCGCGCGCGTCCGCGCGTGGACGTGCACGACGAGCACGGGCCCGAGGCCGAACGCGACGCCGAGGAGCACGGCGCGCCAGCGCACGCGCGGCCGGACCGGCCGCGGGGGCGTGCTCCCGGAGGTCGCGCCGGCCGTCGCCGCGCGGGGAGCGTCGCTGGCTGTGCCCGGCTTCACGGACATCGCCACCCCCGACCGCACGCGGATCGTACCGCGTCGTCGGTGGGGGGGCGAGGGGCGATGGCCCGCGCATCGCTCCTGTCGCGCGCCGCGGGCGACCTACGGCGCGGTGGCCTTCGCCACGACGAGGGTGACGTCGTCGCGCGAGCAGCGACCGTTCGAGTACGTGTGGATCGCCGACCGGAGCTCGGTGACGATCTCCTCGGCCGATGCGTCGAGCCGCCGGCGGACGACCTCGACGACGCCGCCCTCGTCGAACGGCTCGTCCTCGGGGCCCGGGCTCTCCGTCGCGCCGTCGGTGACGATCGTCAGCACGTCGCCCGTCTCGAGGGTGCCCGCGTCCTTCGCGTGGTAGAGCCGGCCCTCGCCGAGCCCCAGCGGCGGGCCCGTGGCGGCCATGCGGGCCGTCACGGCGCCGCGCGCGTCCACGACGAGCCCCGGCACGTGCCCCGCGTTCGCGTACGTGAGCCGCCGCGTCCACGGCGCGACCACCACGAGCAGCAGCGTCACGAACAGCTCGCCGTCGTGCTCGCGCGCGAGGACCGCGTCGACGTGCCGCAGCACCTCGACCGGCCCGAGGCCCGCGTCGACCATGGCGCGCACGATGGTGCGCACCTCGGCCATCACGAGCGCCGGGCCGAGCCCGTGCCCCGAGACGTCGCCGACTGCCACGAGCACCGAGCCGTCGGGCCGCACCAGCACGTCGTAGTAGTCGCCGCACGTCGCGGCGGCGGGGACGACCGCCCCCGCGAGGTCGAGCCCCGGGACCGCGGGACAGCGCCCGGGGTAGAGGTGGCGCTGCACGCGCTGGGCCATGGCCATCTCGACGTCGCGTTCGTGCATCCGCCGCGCCGTCTCCTGGGCCTCGCGGCGCGCCGTGACGTCGCGCAGGACCACGAGCGCGCCCTCGATGCCGCCCGCGGCGTCCGTCAGCGGCCGCACCGCGCTCTCGACCCACGCGCCGTCCTTCGCCCCGGCGAGCGCGAGCCGGCGCTCCTCGGGCTCCACGGTTTCGCCGCGCAGCGCGCGCGCGACCGGGTCCGCGCCGGGCGCCGTTGCCGGCGTCACGCCGAGCGCCGGGTCGAGCGCGCGGGCCCGCGCCTCGCCGTTGCGGACCTCGGGCCCGAGGAGGTGCGCCGCCGCGTCGTTCGCCAGCACGACGCGCCCCGTGCGGTCCGTCAGCACGACGGCCTCGCCGAGGCCCTCGAACGCGCGGTGCACCACCTGCGCCTGGCGGTCGAGCGCGTGGGTGCGCCAGCTGCGGGCGAGGCCCACGAGCGCCGCGTTGCCGAGCTCCCACAGCAGCATCACGAGCGCGCCGAGGAGGTACGGCGACGGCCCGCGCTGCCCGGCGAACGCGGCGGGGTCGGCGTCGGCCCGCAGCGTGAACGCGCGGCCGAGGGCGGTCGCGGGCTGCTCGGTCCGCAGGCCGCCCTCGCCGGCCTCGCCTCCGATGACGCGGCCGGCCTCGTCGTCCACGAGCGACAGCACCAGGTCGGGCCCGGTGGAGCCCGTCCCGATGCGACGCAGCAGGTCGTCGAACGAGACCTCGAGGGCGAGCGCGCCCCGCGCGACCCGCGGCGCGCCGGGCCTCGCGTCCGGCGCGGGCAGCGCGAGCACGATCCACGCGCCCGCGTGGGTGCGGCCCGGCAGGGTCGCCGGCTCGGAGAGCGCCGCGACGCCCGACTCGAGCGAC
>JAEUHO010000487.1 GCA_016795345.1 Planctomycetia bacterium
CGCCGCCCGTCGTGGCGCCGCCGGTTGTCGCTCCGCCGGTCGTGGCGCCGCCGGTCGTTGCCCCGACGCCGGACGTGCGCCCCGTGCCGCCGCCGCTCGCGCCCACGGCGCCCGGCGGCGACCTCCCGCCGCCGCGCCGCCTCACGCGGCCCGGCGAGACGCTCCCGCCGCCGCTGCCGACGCCGACGCTCCCGCCGACGCGCACGACGCCGCAGGGGGGGCCGCAGGGCGTGCCGCAGAACGCCCCGCCGGTGCGTACGACGCCCGCCCCGACGCCCGTCGTCCCGGGCCCGACCACGGGCCGGCCCGTCAACGTGCTCGCGCCGGGCGCCGGCGCCGAGACCGTCGTCGTGCCCGACTTCGTGGGCCGCGATGCCGCCGAGGCCGTCGAGGTCGCCATGCGCGCGGGCGTCTTGCCCGTCGTCGTCGGCGATCGCGACGCGCGCGCCGCCGCGGGCCGCGTCCGCATGCAGAGCACGGGCGCGGGCGCGGGGGCCCGCACGGGCTCCCCCGTGACGATCCAGGTCGGCGCGGGCGCCTCCCCGTCGATGGTGGACGTGCCGAACGTCGCCGGCTCGAGCGTCGAGGCCGCGGTCGCGCGCCTGTCGTCGGCCGGGTTCGCGACGTCCATCGTGCGCGTCGCCGCGAGGCCGGGCGTGTTCACGTCCGGCGTCGTCGTGGCGCAGACGCCCGTCGGGCGGTTCTCGTCGGACCAGGCGCGCGTCGTGCGCCTCTTCACGACCGACCGCTGACCCTCGGGACGCGGACGTTCCCCCGGGACCGCGAGGCCCGCCGGCCGCCGGGCCTCGCGGTCCCGGACCCCGCGTCGATCCCGCGCGCCTCGTCCGCGCGCCCGTGCGGGTGCCCGTGCCCGCGTGTGCCCGCGCCCGCGCGGGGCGCGATCAGCCGCCGGCCCTCTTCGCCGCGATGCCGAGGGAGAGCAACACCTCGACCACGCGGTCGCGGTGGTCGCCCTGCACCTCGACCACGCGGCCCTTCACCGTCCCGCCCGCGCCGCAGCGCGCCTTCAGCGTCTTGCCGATCTCCTCGATGCGCGCGGGGTGGCCCGGCAGGTTCTCGACGACCGTCACGACCTTGCCGCCGCGGCCTTGGCGCTCGAGGCGCACGCGCGCGGGCCCCGTCGGCGGGACCGGCGGTGCCTTCGCGTCGGCGCGTTTCGCGGGGTCCTGGCCCTTCGTCGGGCCGTCGCTGCTCCAGACGATCGGGTCGGGCACGGTCACGCCTCCGCCGGACGCGGCGATCTTACGCCGACCGGGATCGGCCGAGGCCGCGGGGCGGGGTCGTCCGCGCGGGGGCGGGCGGGGCGCGCGCACGGCGCGGATCGCGCTCCGCCCCGCCGCGACGCGCCCGTATCCTGCGGGCGTCGCGGAGGACGCATGGCCGAGGGCCTGCTGGCCGAACTGGTGGTCGCGTACGGCGTCGGGGCCCTCGTGGTCCTGCTGCTGCTGCGGCTCCGCGTGCCGACGGTGGTCGGGTTCCTCGCCGCGGGCGTGATCCTCGGGCCCCACGGCCTGCGCCTCGTGCGCGACGTCGCGTCGGTGCAGGGCCTCGCCGACATCGGCGTCGTCATCCTGCTGTTCACGATCGGCGTCGAGATGAGCCTCGGCCGCCTCCTGCGGATGGGGTCGTCGCTCCTCGTGGCGTGCGGGCTGCAGATGGCGCTCACGGCGGCGGGCGTCGCCCTGCCCGTCGCGCTCGGGGGCGCCTCGACGGCCCGGGCGGTCGTGTTCGGGCTGCTCGTCGCCGTCAGCAGCACGACGCTCGTCCTGCGCGTGCTCGGCGAGCGGGGCGAGGCCGACGCGCCGCAGGGCCGCGTCGCCGCGAGCGTCTCGATCCTGCAGGACCTCGCGGTCGTGCCGATCATGGTGCTGCTCCCGGTGCTCGGGGGGGCCGAGACGAGCGCCGCGCACACCCTGCTGTCGGTCGGCAAGGCCCTCGGCGTGATCGCGGCGACGGCCGTGCTCGCCCGGTACGTCGTGCCGCGGCTGTTCGAGGCGGTCGTCAACACGCGCAACCGCGAGCTGTTCGCGCTCGCGGTGATCTTCCTGTGCCTCGGCACCGCGTGGGGCGCGAGCGCGGCGGGCCTGTCGCTGTCGCTGGGCGCGTTCCTCGGCGGGCTCGTCGTGTCGGAGTCGCCCTACAGCCAGCAGGTGATGGGCGAGATGCGGCCGCTGCGCGACGGCCTCTCGGGCCTCTTCTTCATCGGCGTCGGCATGCTGCTCGACCTCGGGCAGGCGCTCGAGGCGCCGCTCGCGGTCGCCGCGACCCTCTCGGCCGTCGTGGTCGGGAAGGCGGTGCTCGCGGCCGCCGCGATCGCCGTCGCGGGGTACGGCGTGCGGACGGCGATCCTGGCGGGCGCGGCGCTCGCGCAGGTGGGGGAGTTCTCGTTCGTGCTCGCGCGCGAGGCCGTCGGCCTCGGGCTGCTCGACGCCGCGGGGGAGCAGCGCTTCCTCGCGGTCGCGGTGCTCTCCATGGCCCTCAACCCGCTCGTCTACCGCCTCGCGGTGCCCGTCGCGGAGCGGGCCTCGGGTCGCCTCGGCCGGTGGCTGCCGACCCGCGCCGCGGCGGACGCCCCCGAGGGCCCGGCGAAACGCGGCCACGTGATCGTCGTCGGCTTCGGGCTCACGGGGCGGCACGTCGCGCGCGCGCTCGCCGACCACGGCATCGACTTCGTGGCGCTCGAGATGAACCCCGAGACCGTGCGCGCCGAGCGCGCCCGCGGCGTGCCCATCCTCTACGGCGACGCCGGGCACGCGCAGGTGCTCGAGAACGCCGGCGCGTCCCACGCGCGGCTGATGGTCGTCGCCATCAGCGACTTCCCGGGCACGCAACGGGTCGTCGCGACGTCGAAGACGGCGTGGCCGGGCCTCCCGCTGATCGTCCGGGCGCGGTACATGCGCGAGGTGCCCGTGTTCCAGGCCCTCGGCGCCGACGACGTGGTGCCCGACGAGCTCGAGACGAGCGTCGAGATCTTCGCCCGCGTGCTGAAGCGGTACGAGCTGCCGTCGGACGCGATCGAGCGCACCGTGCAGGCCGTGCGGTCCGAGACGTTCGCGCAGATGCGCTCGACGGCGGTCCGGGCCGGGCTCACGGCGACGCGCGTCACCGCCGTGGCCCCGGTGGACCTCGAGACCCACGTGGTGGGCCCCGGCGCCCCGGCGGACGGCAAGACGCTGGCGGAGCTCCAGCTGCGCCTCCGCCACGGGATCACCGTCGTCAACGTGAAACGGGCGGGGCACGACGTGCCCGAGCCCGGCCCGGCGACGCGCCTCGAGGCCGCCGACGTCGTCGTCGTCCTCGGCGCGCCGGACCGGCTGGCGGCGGCGGCGGGCATCTTCCGCGCCGCGGCGCCCGTCCCGGGCGACGATTGGGGCGACCGTCCTCCCGGAGCCCCCGCGTGACCGAACCCCGCCCGCGCCCGACCCGAACCCCGACCGCCGGCGCGGAAGCGCGCGGCCGGAAGCTCCTCGACGGGCTCGTCGCGCGGGCGACGCGCGGCGACGCGCTGGCGGCGCGCGAGACCCGCGACGGCGTCGAGCTGCGCGCCGACGGGCGGGCCGTGGCGGTGCTGCACACCGACGGCGCCACGCTGCTCGTCGACCTCGACCCGCGTGCCGGGGTCGGGGACGCCGCGGCCATGCGCCGGTTCGGCGACCCGCACCCCGACCGCGCGCGGTCGGCGCGCGGGTGGCGGCAGGCCGCCGTCCGCAACCAGGCCGACGCCGCGCGCGTCATGGACGCCCTGCGCCCGCAGGCGGGCCCGAGCCTCGTGCGCCCGCGCGCGCACGGCGGCCTCACGATCGGCACGGTGCGCGTGCGGTACCTGCTCGACGCCGGCGGCGACGACGACGGGACGCGCGTGTTCGTGGACGCGTCGTGGCCGCGCGACGTGAAGCAGGGCCAGGTGCGGCTCGACCAGTGGATGCCGCAGGTGGCCCCGAGCCCGACGCTGCGCGCGGCGTACGGCATGGTGGCGGGCATCCACCGCGGGTTCCGGCGGCACTACCTCGCGGAGCTCCGCGGCGGCACCGCCGCGGCCCTCGTGAGCCGGTTGCGTGCGCTGCACCGCAAGGGCGGGGTCACGCTGCTGACCGGCATCCGCGACCTGCCGCACTGCGCCGCCATCGTGCTCGCGCACGCCGTGACGCACGGCCGCACGCCGAAGATGTGACGCGGCGCGCCGCGCCGCAGGGAGGACGCGATGCCCGACACCATCTTCCACAGGATCCTGCGCCGCGAGGTCCCGGCGACGTTCCTGCACGAGGACGACCTCTGCTTCGTGATCAAGGACGTCCACCCGCAGGCGCCGTTCCACGCGCTGGTGATCCCGAAGGCGACCCTCGAGTCCGTCGGGACCGCGACCGACGCGGACGCGGCCCTCCTCGGCCACCTCCTCGTCGTCGCCCGCAAGGTCGCCACCGCCGCCGGCTACGGCCACGCGTTCCGCGTCGTCACCAACGCCGGCGCGGGGGCGGGACAGAGCGTCCCTCAGCTCCACCTCCACCTCCTCGCCGGCCGCCCCCTCTCCTGGCCTCCTGGCTGATCCGATTACGGGATCTAGGGAGGTGGGGGCGGCTGCGCTGGGGGCGGTCCGGGGGGCGCGGGGACGCAAGGCCCGGCGCGCAACGCGGCGGGCCTGGCGTCCCCCTCCTCGTCGTCGCGCCTGCTGGCGCTCCTCCTCGTCGGGCGGCTCGTCGGCGTACGGCGGTGCGAGTACAGCCTCCTCGCCGCCGCTCCCGCGCCCCTCAGCGAATCGCACCCGTCTGCTAGGTGAACGCCACTCGCCAGCGCAAGGGGTCACGTGCGGAGGATCGGAATGGCGGCGGCCGGGCGTCGCGTGACCCTCACCGAATCGCACCCGTCTGCTAGGTGAACGCCTCTCGCCAGCGCAAGGGGTCACGTGCGGAGGATCGGAATGGCGGCGGCCGGGCCTCGCGTGACCCTCAGCGAATCGCACCCGTCTGCTAGGTCGATCCCCTGAGGCAGCACAGATCGTCACGTGGGGCGGTTCGACGGCGTGGGGCGGAGCGGGCCTCGCGTGCCCGAGCAGCAGCATGTGAGCGCGCCCCTTGGGCTGGGCAGCGGCGTGTCCCTGGCGAGTCGGCCGCGATTCGCTACAGGTCGCGGGAGCCGCGGCGAGGCGGCTGTATCCAGCACCGCCGATACGCCGCCGAGCCGCCCGAGGACGAGGAGCCGCAGCAGCGGCGACGAGGACGAGGGGA
>JAEUHO010000503.1 GCA_016795345.1 Planctomycetia bacterium
GGCCCGGACCGCGGCGGACGGGACCGCGCGTCTCGAGCGCGTGATCGAACTCGGCGCGGATCGCTTGTGGGTGGAGGTGTTTCTCGGCTGCGATCTGTCGACCGGCGGCTACGCCGCGAAGTACCGCGTGCCGATCGAGCCCGGGGAGCCGATCGGCGCGGAGCCGGTCGTCGTGCGCCTAGCGGGGGAGCGGCGGGTGGAGGCCGAACGGTCGGATGCGACCGCTGGAGCGGCGACCGAGGCTCGATTCGGGACCGTGCGCGTCCGTGCGGTACTCGCCGACGGACGACCCGCCGCGCGGGTCGCCGTCGGCATCGATGGCGGCGGGGTGAGCCCTTGGATGTCGCGGGATCCGTCGTCGGGCGGCGGTCGGCGCACGGATGGCGACGGTCGGGCCGAGCTCGTGGCCATCGCCGGGATCCCGGTGCGCGTGTCGCTGATGGACCACGACGTGACGCCGACCACCGTCGTCGTCACCCTCGCCGCCGACGAGATCCTCGACGTCACGCTCGTCGAGCCGGCCCCGGCCGCCCTCGACGTCGAAGTCGTGGACGCGCGCGGGGCGCCCGTGCCGTTCGCGCGGCTGGCGGTCCACACCCCGTCCGAGGTGCCGCCGTGGGACATCGTCGACGGCGTCGTGCGGTTGGACCCCTTCACGGGCCCCGACGGCCGTCGGTCCTACACCCGCGTCGAGCCGGGGACCGTGGAGGTCGAGGCGACCTTCGGGGGCCGCCGCGGCGTCGCGACGGTCGCGCTCACGGCGGGGACGCGCGCGAGCGTCCGCGTCCGCCTGGGCGACCCCTCCACGATCTTCCCGTCCTGGTACCTCCACCCTTCCGAGCGCTGACGTCGCCCGCGACGCCGGTCCGAGGGGCTACGACCCCGTTGGTCCGGTGTCGCCGCGGAGGCGGGCCTCGAGGGGGCGGCCCCAGCGGAGCACGGCGAAGGCGAGCAGGAAGCCGCAGACCACGTCCACGACGTAGTGGTAGCGGAGGTACATCGTCGAGAAGATCAGCAGGATCACCGGCACGAGCAGCGTCCAGTACGCCCAGCGCACGCCCTCGCGCCGCGCGATCACCAGGCACACGAACGACAGCGCGGTGTGCCCCGACGGCCAGCAGTCCTGCTTGATCCACTCCGCCGCGAAGATCGACGCGCGCAGCTCCTCCGCGAACCAGAGCCCCTCCATGGGCGACGCGAAGTGCGCCGGGTACAGCCCCAGCTTGTTGATGTTCGGCCCCGTCGCCGGCACCAGGAAGTACCCCACGTACGACCCGTACAGGCACAACAACACGTCGAACAGCCCGCGCTCGAGCCCGCCCGCCGTCCGCCGCAGCACCATCGCCACGAGCATCACGAGCGGGATCGCGTAATAGAACGCGTACACCGCCTGCAGCAGCTCCGTCAGCCACGGCGTCGCCATCCCGTCGAGCATCACGTTCGGGTTCCGCCCGAGGAACGCCCACGTGTCCACGTCGTACAGCAGCCGCTCCTGGTGCCACGGGTTCGCGTACGGCACCACGAACGCCAGCATCAGGAACGAGAACGGCGCCACCCCGATCGTGAACGCCGCCCGCACGAGCCCCGGCGTCATCCCCGTCTTCCCGCGCACCGCCGCCGCCACGACGAGCGTCGCCACCGTCGCCCCGCCGTACCACGCGAACGACTTCCAGGCCTCCGGCAACGCCCCGACCCGCAGCACCGTCACCAGCAGCACGAACCCGTAGAACCCGAGGTGGACCTTGTCCACCGGGTGCAGCCACGGCGCGCGCGCGCCGCCGGGCGGGGCCAACGGCGCGGGGGAGGAGGTCGTCACGCGCGGCGGAGGATACCGGGCCGCCCGGTGACGGCGACCCCTCTCCCGGGACCGCGAGGCCCGGCGGCCGCCGCACCCCGCCCGCGCCCTGTCGGCGGGGGCCCGTAGCGTGGACGCGCCCCCGTGATCGGCCCCCCCGACCCCACCCCGCCCGACGAGCCGACGGCCGCCCCCGCGTTGCCGCCGCCGCCGCACGATCCCCCCGCGGAGGCGGTGGCGCTGCTGAAGGAGCGCTTCGGCTTCCCCGGCTTCCGCCCCGGACAGGGCGAGGTCGTCGCCGCGGTCCTCGCCGGTCGCGACGTCCTCTGCGTGATGCCGACCGGCGCGGGCAAGAGCGTCTGCTACCAGGTGCCCGCCCTGCTCCTGCCGGGCCTCACGTTGGTCGTGAGCCCGCTGATCGCGCTCATGAAGGACCAGGTGGACGGGCTCGTCGGCCGCGGCATCGCCGCCGCCGCCGTGAACTCGCTCGTGCCCGTCGCCGAGCAGGAGGCCGCGCTCGACCGCGCGGCCCGCGGCGAGCTGAAGCTCCTCTACGTCGCGCCCGAGCGCTTCAAGAGCGAGCGGTTCCGCGAGCGTATGGCCGGCATCAAGGTCTCGCTGTTCGCCGTGGACGAGGCCCACTGCATCAGCCAGTGGGGGCACGACTTCCGGCCCGACTACCGCCGGCTGGGCCCCGCGGTCGTGTTGCTGGGCCGGCCGCCCGTCCTCGCGTTGACCGCGACCGCGCCCCGCGAGGTGCAGGACGACGTCGTCACGCAGCTGGCCCTGCGCGAGCCCGTGCGGTTCGTCCGCGGGATCGTCCGCGAGAACCTCCGCTTCGAGGTCGAGCGCACCCGCGGCCGCGACGAGAAGGACGACTGGCTGTTCCGGCGCGCGAAGGGCCCGGGCGCCACCCTCGTCTACTGCGCGAGCCGCAAGAACGTCGAGCGCCTGCACGACCTCTTCAAGCGCCGCGGCCTGCCCGCGCTCCGCTACCACGCCGGCCTCTCCGAGGACGAGCGCACCTCGGCCCAGGAGGCGTTCCTCACGGGCGGCGCGTCGCTCCTCGTCGCGACGAACGCGTTCGGCATGGGCGTCGACCGCCCCGACATCCGCCGCGTCGTCCACTACGAGATCCCGCGCACCGTCGAGGCGTACGTGCAGGAGGCGGGCCGCGCCGGCCGCGACGGCAAGGCCGCCACGTGCACCCTCCTCTTCCACCCGGGCGACCTCCGCATCCAGGAGTGGTTCCTCGAGGCCGCCAACCCCTCGCGCGAGATCGTCACCGAGGTCTTCCGCGTGCTGCGCGAGGCCGGCGAGGGCCGCCTCGAGCTCACCGCCGAGGAGATCGCCGCGCGGATGCACGTCGAGGCCCCGCCCGCGGCCGTCACCGCGGCCCTCGCCGTCCTCGACCGCGCCTCCGTCGTCCGGCGCGGCAAACGCGACGAGAACCGCGCCCGCGTCCGCGTCCTGCCGGTCCCCGACGACCTCTTCGCGTCCACGCCGGTCCCGCCGGGCCTCGGCCGCCTCCTCGCGTGGCTCTCGGAGACCTACGGCGAGACCCGCGAGCGCTCCATCGACCTCGCCGAGGTCGCGGACCTCCTCGGCCGCGCCGAGGAGACGCTCCGCCGCGGCCTGCAGCGCCTCGCCGAGCTGGGCCGCATCGTCTACGTCCCGCCCTTCCGCGGCCGCGCCACCGAGGTCAAGGCCGACGGCCTCCCCGAGGACGTCATCGCCGCCGTGGACTTCGACGCCCTCGACGAGAAACGCGCCCGCGAGGAGAAGAAGCTCGCGCAGATCGTCGGCTACGCGCAGGCGCCCGGCTGCCGCGTCCGCAACCTCCTCGCCGCGTTCGGCGACGCCGACACGCCGCCCTGCGGCCGCTGCGACGCCTGCGAGGCCTCCGCCGCGCGCCGCGCCCGCGGCGGCGCATCGGCCCACGAGACGGCGCTCGTCCTCACGATCCTCCGCGCGGTCGCCGCCCACGAGGGCCGCTTCGGCTTCGGCCGCCTCGCCGAGCACCTCGTCGGCAGCCGCGCCAAGTCGATGTCGCCACGCCTCCAGCGCGGGCCCACCTATGGCGCGCTCGGCACGCGCAAGAAGGCCGACGTCGAGGGCCTGCTCCACGACGCGCACGAACGCGGCTACCTCTCCCTCGAGGCCTGCAAGGTCGGCGAGTCGCGCACGGGCCACGTCGTGCTGCTGTCCGACGCGGGCCGCGAGGCCCTCTCCTCCGGGACGCTCGCCGACGCGTGACACGAGGCCCGCGGGCCTCGCGCCTCGCCGGTCACGCGCGCCCCGCGGGCCTCGCGCGCCGCGCCGACGACCGGGCCTCGCGTACCCGACCCCGCGACCGCGCCCCGGACCCCGCGTCCCGGACCCCGCGACCCCGGCCCGCGCCGGCGGCCCGGTCCCGCGCGCGGCCCGTCGCGCCCGCGTCAGCCGCGGCGGCCGAACCGCGCCGCGAACCGCGCGCGGAGCGTGCCGAACGCGGGCACCTCCCGCCACGCCGCCCGGGCCACGGTCGAGATCTCCGCACGCGAGGCCCGGCCGTCGGCGAGGAGCCGCCGCACGTGACGGCGGTGCAGGCGGACCAACGTGGCCCGCAGCGTGCGGCGCTGCGCGGGCGTCAGGAGGTGCCGCTGCCGCCACCACGTGCCCGCGACGGCGGCCTGGTCGCGCGCCTTGTTCGCGAGCGCGAGGCTGACGTTGCCGCCGTGCTCGCGGTGGACCGCCGTCGGCGCGTCCACGAAGGCCGCCGGGCCCCGCGCCGCGAGCCGCAGGAAGAGGTCCCAGTCCTCGCCGTGCGCGAGGTCCTCGCGGAAGCGGCCCACGGCGGTGAAGGCCGCGCCGCGCACGACCGCGGACGACGTCGTGACGACGTCGCGCACGAGCAGCGCGTCGAGGAGGGGGCCCGCGGGCGGGCCCTCGCCGCGCGCGTGGTACGGGGCCTCGCGGCCGTCGGGGCCGCGCGTCACGGCGGCGGCGTGGACGAACGTCGCGTCGGGCGCGGACGCGAGCGCGGCGCGCGCGCGGGCGAGGTGGTCCGGGCGCCAGAGGTCGTCGTCGTCGAGGAAGGCCACGGGGGACGCGGGGCCCGCGAGCCCGCGGGCCTCGGCGGCGGCGACGGCCGCGTTGCGCGCGCCGCCGGCGGTGCGCGCCGCCGTCCGCACGAACGCGATGCGCGCGTCGCGGGGCAGGCGCGGGTCGCCCTCGACGGGCGGGCCCTCGCCGTCGTCGGCGACGAGCACGCGCCACGCGCCGTCGGTCTGCGCGACGACCGACGCGAGGGCCTCGGCGAGGAACGCCGGGCGGTCCCGCGTCGGGATCACGACGAGGACGTCATCCGCCACGCGCGCCCCCGGCCTCGAGCACCTCGAGGAACCGCGCGACGTTCTCGCGCGCGTCGAACCGCGCCGCGGCCGTCTCCCGCGCGCGGGCGGCGAGGGCCTCGCGCAGCGCGGGCGCCGTGGCGAGCCGCGCGAGGGCCGCGGCGAGCGCGGCCGGCGCGCCCTCGGGCACGACGATCCCGTTCACGCCGTCCTCGACGAGCTCCGGCAGGCCGCCCGCGGTCGTCGCGACCACGGGCACGCCGCACGCGAGCGCCTCGCCGACGACGTTCGGGATGCCGTCGCGGTCGCCGTCGCGCGCGACGACCGACGGCGCGACGAGCACGTCGGCCCAGCCGCGCATGCGCTCGCGGACGTCGGCCGGCGGGCACGCGGGCACGAACGCGAGCCGGTCGCCGAGGCCGAGGGCCATCGCCTGCGCCGCGAGGGCCGGGCCGTCGGGCCCGTCGCCGACGATCCGGGCCTCGAACGCGATGCCGGTGCCGGCGAGGCGGCCGAGCGCGTCCACGAGGTGGTGGAAGCCCTTCTTCTCGACGAGGCGGCCCACGGCGAGCACGCGGAGCGGGCCCGGCGCGCGGGGCCCGTCGCCCGGCCGGTAGACGTCGAGGTCGACGCCGTGGCGCACCACGACGA
>JAEUHO010000561.1 GCA_016795345.1 Planctomycetia bacterium
CCCGGGCCCGCCGCGCGCCGCGACGTCCGCGGCCGTGTCCGATCCTCGAGCCTCGGCCGGCTACTTGAGCATCAGGTAGACGGCCGCGTCGCCGCCGAGGGTCACCGCGACGCCGAGCCCCGGGCCGAAGGCGCCCGCGACCGGCGTGTTCGGCGCGAGCCCGACGTTCTCGAGCAGCGCCGCGTCGAACGTCCCGTCGCCGTTGCCGGGCAGGATGCGCACGGCGTCGGCGGCGCCGCAGGCGACGATCACGTCCACGAACGTGTCGCCGTCCACGTCCGCCGTCGTGAAGCCGAGCGGGCCCCCGCCGACGGCCGTCGGGATCGCGGCCGACGAGAACGCGCCGGCGCCCTCGTTCACGAAGACGGTCATCGCGCCGGTGGTCTGGTTCGTGCAGACGAGGTCCGGGGCGGCGGTCCCCGCCACCTGCACCACGGCGATGCGCCCGTCGCCCGCCGCGACCGGGTGCGGCGACGGCGCGGGGAAGCCGCCGGACCCGTTGTTGAGCCGGACGTCCACGATGCCGGCGAGGCTCAGGAGGACGAGGTCGAGGTCGGCGTCGCCGTCCACGTTGCCGAGCGCCGCGTCGGCCGACGGCGCGACGGTCGCGAACGGGGCCCCCGCGGCGAACGTGGCGTTGCCGTTGCCCGCGTAGAACGACGCGGTCGTCTGCGTCGCGCTCACGACGACGAGGTCCACGGTCGCGCCGGCGTCGAGGGAGCCCGCGACGACGGCGACGGGCTCGTCCGGGGCCGCGAGCGCCGTGGGCGCCCCGAGCGACGTGCCGGCGGCGTTCACGAGCACCGAGACCGTGTCGGCGGCCCGGTTCGTGACCACGACCTCCGGGAAGCCGTCGCCGTTCAGGTCCGCGACGGCGAGGCCCTGCGGGTCGTCGCCGGCCGCGAACGAGCCCAGGAGGGTGAGGTGGCCCGCCGCGTCGCCGATCAGGACCGACACGGTGTCCTGGCCGGGGTTCACGGTCACGACGTCGGGCTTGCCGTCGTTGTTGAAGTCGGCGCGCACGGCCCGTGCCGGGACGTTCGGCGCCAGGCTCACCGTGGCCGGCGTCGCCGGGGTGAAGTCGAAGGCGTCGCCGCCCCCGCCGCCCCCGCCGCCCCCACCACCCCCACCGCCGCCTCCGCCCCCCCCGCATCCGACGAACGAAGGGACCGCGAGGATCGCGACGAGAACGCGGGGAAGAACACGCATGGACCGTCTCCGGCCCTGACCGACCGCTGCGCCCGGGACCATCCTAGCCCCGGGCGCGGGGACCGACGTCAGGTCGGCGGGTGTCCTACCCCGCGGAGGGCGGGCCGTCGACCCCGATCCAGCAGTTGGCGGGACCGAGGTCGTACCGGCCGGACGCCTTGGCATAGAGGAAGAGCTGCATCCGGTAGGCGACCAGCGTCTTCAGCACGGTGTCCACGAGCGCGG
>JAEUHO010000594.1 GCA_016795345.1 Planctomycetia bacterium
CGACGCGACGGAGCTCGGGCAGCGCGGCGGCGGCCGCGGGGCCCAGCGCGCCGAGCTGCTTCGCGGCCGCGAGGCGCTCCATCGCGTCCTCGGCGCGCAGGCGCGCGATCAGGACGGCGGTCGCGGCGTCCGGCGCGGGCACGCGCGCGGGACCGCCGTCGGGCGGCGGCGGGGCGGCCGTGTCGGGCGACGCGATGAGGCGCCGGCGCGCCTCGTAGACCGCGCGGCGCACGGCCTCGTCGCGTTCGACGCGCAGCCGCACCGTGAGGACCGACGCGACGTGCTTCGACGCGGGCGCCGCCGACTCGAGGCCGCGCGCGGCCCAGCGCCGGATCGCCGGCGTCGGGTCGTCGAGCAGGCGGGCCAGCGCGAACGGGTAGCTCGCGGTTGCCCCGTGCGCGAGCGCGGTGACGGCGGCCTCGCGGGTCGCGGGGTCGGCGTCGAACGTCTGGTCGATCCGCTCGAGGGTCTCCGCCGGCGGCGCCGGCGTCGCGGGGTCGAGCGCGGCCGCCGCGCGCCACGCGGCGCCGCGGACGTCCGCGTCGCGGTCGGTCTGCGCGAGCGCGCGCAGGCGCGGCGCGAGCGGACGCAGGTCCGCCGCGCGGCCCTTCAGCACCAGGAGCGTCGACATCCGGTCGATCGGCTCGCGGCTGTCGAGGCGCGCGAGGAGCTCGTCCACGGGCTCGGCGGCGAGCGCGGGATCGATGAACCCGAGCGCCTGCGCGGCCTGACGCCGCACGCCGGTCACGGGGT
This sequence comes from Planctomycetia bacterium, assembly GCA_016795345.1. Lineage (GTDB taxonomy): Bacteria > Planctomycetota > PLA2 > PLA2 > JAEUHO01 > JAEUHO01. The sequence continues at coordinate 754 of JAEUHO010000594.1, forward strand.
CGAAGCGCGCGACCGCGCGCAGCGCGGGCACCGCCTCGCGGGCGAGCGGTCCGAGGTGACCGAGGGCCGAGACGGCCTCGTTGCGCACGAAGTCCGACGCCGCGCGCAGGGTGCGCACGAGCGCGGGCACGGCCGGCGCGCCCGCGTCCCCCGCGTGATAGAGGACGTAGCCCGCCTGGTAGCGGAGGTCGTCATTGGGGTCGTCGAGCAGCGTCGCGATCCGCGGGACGAGCGGGCCCAACGCGTCGCGGCGCTGCGACAGCGCCTCGAGCGCGCGCAGGCGCGGGAGCGGCTCGGCCGCGCGGTCGAGCGCGACGGCGAGCAGGGCCTCCGGGTCGTCCGCGGCGCGGGCGGTGACGGGGGCGAGGAGCGCGAACCCCGCGACGACCATCGTCGCGAGGCGCGTCCACGGGCGGGGCCCGCGGACGCCGAGGAGCGTGCGGGAGCGGGACGTCATGACGACCTCCCAGGTCCGGCGGCCCGTGTCGGGGCGGCGCGGCCACCGGTCGGGCCGTCCCTCGCGGGACGACGTCGGCGCGCCGGACGTCTCCATTCTACGTCGCGCACGACCCGCCGGCCCGCGCATCCGCGGCGCGCCGCGCGACGCCCTCGTCGCGCCGTCGCGCGCGACGTTATCGCTGCGTCACGGCCGCTCCGTCGCGGGCTTCTCGCCCGGCGCGGGCAACGGCGGCCACGCGCCGCCCTCCGCCTCCGCCTCGAGCAGGTCCTCCACGCTCGGGGAGCGGTACACCACGCGCCCGCCGTTCGCCGCGAGCCCGCCCGTGTCGGCCGTCGGGCCGTACGTCGAGTAGAGCGGCCGCCCCAGCAACCGCAGCAGCATCGTCAGCTGCGCGCGGTGGTGCGCCGTGTGCGTCAGCCGCCGCACGATCACCCACGCCCGCGACCGCTCCACGTCGAAGAACCGTGCCGGCGCGAGGAACCACGCGTCGTCCTTCGCCCCGAGCGCCTGAAGCCTCCGCCCCGACGCCTCCGCGTACCGCGCGAGGAACGCACCCCGCGTCTCCGTCGCCGGCAGCGCCGGCAGCCCTACGTCGATCCCGAGCATCGTCCGCATCCACCCGTCCTCGCTCATGCACTGGTGGACCATGTGCTCGTGCGGCGTCCGCGTCCGCGGCGCCGCGCGGAACGCGAGGTCCTCGTCGCGGAACGTGGACCACACCGACAACGTCTTCAGCCGCTCGGTGGCGTACGTCTCGACCAGGAACGCGAACGTCATGGGACCTCCGGCGACGAACCCCCGGCCGAGGGTACGCGAGGCCCGGCCGCCGGCCGCTCCCCTTCGTGCGCGGTCGCGCGCGGGACGGCGCGGTCGCGCGGGGCCTGGCCCTCTCGACCACGGACCTGGAGGCGAGCGGGCCTCGCGGTCCCGAGAGGGGGGATGCGGCCCGGGTCAGGCGCCGGTCCCGTGCACGATCAGCGTGCGGCGGTGCGGCGCGGTGCGGTGCTCGACGAGGAAGAGGCCCTGCCAGCGGCCGAGCGCGAGCGCGCCGCGGACGACCGGGATCGACTCGGAGGTGCGTGTGACCGCGCTGCGGAGGTGCGCGGCCATGTCGTCGGGACCTTCGGCGTCGTGGGTGTAGCGCGGGTCGCCGTCGGGGGCGAGGCGCTCGAGCCAGGCGAGGAGGTCGCGGGCGGCGTCGGGACTCGCGTTCTCCTGGATCAGGAGGCTGGCGGAGGTGTGCGGGCAGAAGACGACGCAGAGGCCGGTCTCGAGGCCGGCGCGCGCGACGCAGGCTCGGACCGACTCGGTCACGTCGTGGAGGCCGCGGCCTCGCGTGCGGACGTCGAGCATCTCCTGGGATTGGCGCATGCCGGAGGATGGCCGCGCGCGACGGGCGCGGCAAGGGGGTTGCGTCGGGGTGATCCGGGATCCGGGCATCCGATTTGCGCACGTGACGCGCGGCCCCCGAGGGCAAGGCCCCGGCGCGGTGGGTACCCTTGACGGCGGTCGGAGCGGACGCGGGCGCGTCGCCCCGTCGTCCGACGCAGAGGGAGTGACCATGCGTCGTCGGATCACGTCTTGTGTCGTCGCGGTCGCGGTGACCGCGGGATTCCTCGGAGCCGTTCGCCCGGCGCCGGTCGTCGCGGCGGAGCCCGCGATCACGGAGGCCGAGGCCCTCGAGATCGGCATCGAGGCCTACCAGTACTTCTACTCGCTCGTCTCGATGGAGGTCACCCGCCGCATCTCGACGAACATCGAGCCCGGCAAGGAGCCCGGCAAGGGCCCGATGAACCACTTCTGGCACATGCGGGAGTACCCGACGGCGGACTTCCGCGCCGTCGTGCGCCCGAACTTCGACACGCTGTACTCGTCGGCGTGGCTCGACCTCACGTCGGAGCCGATGATCGTGACGGCGCCGGACACCGCGGGCCGGTACTACCTGCTCCCGATGCTCGACATGTGGTCCGACGTGTTCGCGAGCCCGGGCAAGCGCACCAGCGGGACGGGCGCCGCGAGCTGGGCGGTCGTGCCGCCGGGCTGGACGGGCACGCTGCCGGCGGGCGTCGGTCGCATCGACGCGCCGACGCGGTACGTGTGGATCATCGGCCGCACCCAGACCAACGGCCCCGCCGACTACGACGCGGTGCACAAGGTCCAGGACGGCTACGCGATCACCCCGCTGTCGCAGTGGGGCAAGCCGCCGGTCGCGCCGAAGGCCACGATCGACCCGGCCGTCGACATGAAGACGCCGCCGCTCGACCAGGTGAACAACATGAAGGGCACGGAGTACTTCCGGCTCGCCGCCGAGCTGATGAAGCTCCACCCGCCGCACCTGAGCGACTGGTCGACCGTCGCGCGCATGCGCCGCATCGGCCTCGAGGCGGGCAAGTCGTTCGACCCCGCCGCGCTCGACCCGAAGGTCCGCGCCGCGCTCGACCGCGCGGCCCCGGAGGGCCTCAAGCTGATGGTCTCGAAGATGCCGACCCTCGCCCGCGTCGTGAACGGCTGGCAGATGAACACCGACACGATGGGCGTCTACGGCAACTACTACCTGAAGCGCGCGATCATCGCGATGGCCGGCCTCGGCGCGAACCAGCCCGAGGACGCGATCTACCCGATGCTCCTCGTGGACGCCGAGGGCAAGCCGCTGCGCGGCGACGGCAAGTACATCGTCCACTTCGACAAGGGCGAGGTGCCGCCCGCGGGCGCGTTCTGGTCGATCACGATGTACGACGAGGCCGGGTTCCAGGTGGCGAACCCGATCAACCGCTTCGCGATCGGCGACCGCGACGCGCTGAAGTTCAACGCCGACGGCTCGCTGGACATCCTGATCCAGCACGCGAGCCCGGGCAAGGACCTCGAGTCGAACTGGCTCCCGGCCCCCGCGTCCGGCACGCTCGGCATCACGATGCGCCTCTACGCGCCGAAGGCCCACGCGCTCGACGGCCGCTGGTCGCCGCCGGTGGTCCACCGCGCGCCGTAACGGCCGCGCACTCGCCGGGCGGGGGCGCTCGCTCCCCGCCCGGCGGTTCGTTCGACGTCGTCCGACCCCGGGCCGGGGATCACTCCGGGGAGCGGGACCGCGAGGCCCGCGCGGGGGCCGCGCGCGGGCCATCGGTCGCGGGCACCGCATCGGCGCCGGTCCTTCACCGCGGGCCGCGCCACTTCCACGCCGACGAGGACGACGTGGACCCGCCGTTCCGGAAGGGGGAGGGACGACCGGTGCGGCGGGGCCCGATCGGGAGCGTGGGCGGGGTGTGCGGTGACCGCGAGAGGTGGCGGCGCGGGGCGGCGGGCGCGGGCGAGCGGGCCTTGCGTCGGCGGAGGTGGGTTCGGAAGCGCGCCGAGGGACGTTCCGAGGAGGGGCACGGGGCGGCGGACGGGCCCGGAGACCCGTCGCGCGACTTGCTGCTGGAATCGACGGCGCCCGTTTGTTCGACTGCCTCGCCCGGCTGTCCCGGATTCGGAGCGCCTCGTATGTCCGTTCGTTCGTGGTGCGTCGCCGTGCTCTGCTTGGCCTTTGCGCTCGACGGGCGCGCGGTCGCCGCGCCGGACGGGGCCCTCGATCCGGGGCGTCGCGCGCTCACGGCGACGTGGAGCCTGTCCGCCACGGGCGACGCGACGATCGAGGCGAAGGTGCGGTTCCCCGACGCCGAGATGGAGGCCGTGAAGGCGACGAGCCCGGACCCGCGGCGGTTCTTCGAGCGGATGTGCCCGTCGCGCCCGGACTACGTGATGGACGCGAACCCGACGGTCGCGTACGCGGACGGCGCGGCGGCGCTGACGGCGAAGGGGACGCTGCGCGGGTTCGCGCGGCATCGCGGCGCGGGCGCGTGGGAGGCCGACCTCGGGCGCGCGTTCGTGGAGGGCGCGGCCGCGGACGGTGGGCGCGCGTGGGAGTTCGCCGTGGCGGGGCGCCTCGACGGCGAGAACGTGTACGCCGGCCGGGTGCGCGTCGTGCTGCCGGACGGCGCCAAGGCGGTGGCGTGGGACGCGAGCGCGCATCGGCTCACCTGGAGCCTGCCGATCCTGGCGGCGGCGGGGGCGGGGGCCGTGGGCGGCCGCGTCGAGTGCGCGCCGCGGGTGATCTCGGCGGCGTACAAGGTCTACACGCTGGCGAAGGGGTTCTCGGCGCGGCGCGTCCCGCTGGCGGACGGCAGCGAGATCGTGTTCGGGGCCGACATGGCGACGCCGTGGGTCGGGCGGGTGGTCCTGACGAACCCGGGGCCCGGCGCGGTGAAGGACCTGCGCGTGCGTTGGAAGCTCGAGGACTACACGGCGGAGTGGAGCGCGGCGGAGAAGTTCCCCGGGCTGCTCCCGGGGCAGACGGCGGTGAGCGTGTACTACCCCGTCATCCAGCCCTCGATCGCGCGGCTGCGCGACGACACGAAGGCGAACCTGCACGTGAAGTGGTCGTGGACCGACGAGGCGGGGAAGACGCACGAGGACGACGACGCGGGGCGGATCACGCTGCTCGGCGTGAACAACTTCGCGTTCAGCGACCTCGGTCTCGCGAGTCAGTTCGGCTCGTTCGCCGAGCTGATCCGCAACGGACCGCTGCTCGCGGCGTGGGTGAGCCGCAACGACGGCGTGGTCACGCAGTTCGGCGCGATGGCGAACAAGAACGCGGGCGGCGTCGCGGCGTCGGTGAGCGACGACAACGCGCTGAAGGCGATGCAGGCCTGCTACGAGCTGATGCTCATCAACAACCTGACGTACCAGTCGCCGCCGGCGACGGTGCGCGACCGCGGCAAGAGCTTCGACGCGAGCGTCGTGCAGACGGTGCGGTTCCCGCGCGACGTCATCAAGAACCGTTCGGGCACGTGCATCGACCTCGCGATCCTGTACGCGGCGATGCTGAACGCGGTGGGCCTGAACCCGATGCTCGTGCTGATCGACGGGCACTGCTTCCCCGCGGCGATCCTGCCGAGCGGAGGGATCGTCGCCGTCGAGTCGACGGGCGTGGCGGGCGGGCTCGCGGGCGGCTTCATGCCGTTCGCGAAGGTGCTCGAGCTGGGGACGAAGGAGTTCGCCGACGCGCGGAGGAGCGGCCGCTACATGCTCGTCCCGGTGCAGGAGATGTGGGAGGCGGAGATCCTGACGCCCGAGCTCGAGGAGCTCCCGGCCGACATCCTGCAGCGGTGGGGGATCACGGGGACGCTGCCGACGGCGGGTGCGGGCGGCACCGCGCCGACGCCCGGCCCGGGCGCCGCGCCCGGCGGCGGCCCCCGCGCGTCGCCCACGGCCGGCCCCAAGACGGCGCCCCCGCCCGATCCCGCGCCCCCCCCGGGCGGGCCCCCGACGCCCGCCCCCGCCGGGCCGCCCGCGGGGCTCGGCGCGGCGC
>JAEUHO010000599.1 GCA_016795345.1 Planctomycetia bacterium
TCATCAGCACCAGGGCGAGCCCGCCGACCACGACCAGCCCGACGAGCGAGCCGATGAGCATCGCCTGGCTGTTGTCCTTCTTCGGCGGCAGCCCGCCGCCGCCCTCGCCGCCCTCGTCGTCGCCGCCGTCCCGCGAGCGACGCAGGCGCGCCCGGGCGCCGCGCCCGGCGAGGCGCGACGACCGCGAGCCCTCGAGCCCGCCGGTCACCGCCTGCTTCGAGGGCTTCGCCGCGGCCGCGGCGTCGCGGAACGCCGAGAGGTCCATGGGCGTCTTGCACTGCGTGCACTCGAAGAGCGCCGGCGGCTTCGCCGGGAGCTTGAACTTCTTCGAGCACGTCGGGCACTGGATGACGATCGGTTCGGACATGGCGCATCCCGGGGTCGGAGGCACGCGATTCTAGGTCGCGCCGGGGGGCCTCCGCAACGCCGCCCCGAGGGAACGACCGCCGCGGGGCCGCCCGGGCCGGACGCCCCGGGAGTACGATGCGTCGATGGGCGTCCGGCTCGACGCGTTCTACCGCTCGCTCGCCCACCTCGAGGCGGCCGGGATCCCGTGGCCGCGCGCGGTCGAGATGGCCAGCGGCGGCGACCCCGCGTGGGCCCCCGCCGTCGCCGACCTGCGCGCCGGCCGCCCTCTCTCGGAAGCGTTCGACGGCCGCGTCCCCGCGCTCGACCTCGCCGGCGTCCGCGCGGCCGAGGTGGCCGGGCGGCTCGAGGCCACGTTCCTCGACCTCGCGCGCCGCGCCGAGGAGACGATGGCCCGCGAGCGCGCGCGCCGGGCCGCCGTCGCGTACCCGTTCGCGATCGCGCACTTCGCCGCCGTCCTGATGCCCGTCCCCGACCTCGTGGCCGGCAACCTCGGGGCGGCGCTCGGCTGGACGGCGCTGATCCTCGGCCCGCTGTACGCGTGGCTCGCCTACCGCCGCGCCGCGACGCGCGCGCTCGACGCGGTGCCCCGCGGCGGCCGCGCGCCCGCGTGGACCGCCCCGCTCCGCACCCGCGCCTGGGTCGAGGAGGCCGACGCCCGGGCCCTGCGCGCGCTCGGCTGGCTCCACGACGCCGGCGTGCCGCTCCTCGACGCCGTCCCGCTCGCGGCCCACGCGGGCGCGGGCGGCCGGATGGCCGACGACCTCGTCGACGCCTGGGCCGCCGTCCGCGCGGGGCAGCCCCTCGCGACGGCCTGGCGACGCGTCCCCCACGAGCTCGCCGCGACCCTCGCGACCGGCGAGCAGACCGGCCACCTCGCCGAGGCGTGCGCCCACGAGGCCGCGTCGCTCGAGGGCATCGCCGCGCTCCGCCGCGAGAAGCGCACCGCCCTCCTCAAGCCGCTGATGATCGTGCTCGTCGGCCTCGTGATCGGCGCCCGCGTGATCTCGTTCTACGCGGGCATGCTGTCGAAGGCGGGCATCCGCCGCTGAAGGCCGGCGCGCGCCGCGCCCTCACGCGCGCCCGACGGTCCCGTCGTCGCGCACCACGACGTCGGTCGTCGCCGGCAGCCCGATCGCCGCGCGCATCGCCGCGTCGGCCAGCAACGCGCCGCGCGCGCGCGCGAGCGGGCCCGCGCCCGCGCGCGCCAGCGCGAACCGGGCGGCCACCGGGCCTCGCGTGCCCACGACCACGTCCGCGTCCCCGTCGCGCGCAACGCGGCGCACCGACGCGAACCCGCCGCGCGCGAGCGTCTCGGCGCATGCGTCCGCGGCATCGCCCGTCCCGGCCACGGTCGCGTGGGTCTCGCCCCATCGCCGCTGGCCGTCCTCGCCGACGCCGGGCAGCACGATCTGGCGCGCGAACCGCCGCAGCCACGCGTCGCCGTCGCCCGCGGGCGACCCGGCGCCCGGCGACCCCGCGTCGATCGACCCGGGCCCCGATCCGGCTCCCGGTGACGCGAGGCCCGGCCCGCGACGCACCGCGAGCACGAGCGCGTCGCCCCGGGGCGCCGACGCCACCACCGCGTGGCCGAGCGACGCGAGGCCCGACGGCACGGTGGCCGCGCCCTCCTCCCCGAGCCACACCTCGAGGGTCGCGCCCGGCGCGAGGGCCGCGACCGCGCGGCGCGCCCGCAGGAGGTTCATGGGGCACGCCTCGTCCCGGAGGTCGAGGGCGCCCGCGGGCGGGACCGCCGACGCGGGCTCGCGGCGCGCGGCGTCGCGGACCGCGAACGCCGGCCGCGCGACGCCGGGCCCGCAGACCGGGCACGCGGGGTCCGCGGTCACCGACAACGTGACCGCGCGGCCCGCGCCGAGGTCGAGGACGCGCAGGCCCGAGGTCGGCGCGTCGGGCCGCGCGAGCCGCGCGAGCGCCGCCGCGGCGGCCAGCTCGCCCGCCGCGCGCACCACGCCCGGGAACACGCCGAACCGCGCGCACGTGTCGGCGTCGTCGCCCGTCGCGAGGAGCCCGAACAGGCACGCGAGGCACGGCCGCCCGCCCGGCGCGACGTCGAGCACGCGGCCCTCGCTGCCGAGCGCGGCGGCGTGGACCACCGGCCGGCCCGCCGCGACCGAGAGCCCGTGCACGGCGTCCTTCGACGCCGCGCCGTCCGTGGCGTCCACGACGACGTCCACGTCGGCGAGCAGGCCCGCGGCGTTCGAGGCGTCGAAGCGCGCGACCTCGGCGCGGACGCGCCGGCCCGGGCCCGCGAGCCGCGCGGCGGCCACCTCGGCCTTCGGGCGGCCGACGTCGCCGGGCTCGAAGAGCACCTGCCGCGGCAGGTTCGAGACGTCCACGACGTCGGGGTCGACGAGCACGAGGCCCTCGACGCCCGCGTCGGCGAGCGACCGCGCGCACGGCGTGCCGAGGCCGCCGACGCCGACGACGAGCACCGTGCCTCGCACGCTCACGGGACCTCCGGCGCGAGCGCGCGGCGACGCGACGCGAGGCCCGCCCCGAGGCCGGCGGCGAGCGCGACGAGGCCCCACGCGAGCGTCGGCGTCGCGGGGTCGGGGGCGCGCACCGTCGTGGAGGAGATCGTCGTCTCGTCGTAGACGTCGGCGGCGTGCAGGCGGTCGTAGCCGAGCGCGTAGGCCGCGGCGGCGAGCGGGTCGGCGCCGAGCACCGCCTCGCGCAGGGGCCCGCGCCGCGCGGGCGCGACGAGCGTCGCGGCGCGGTCGGCCCACCAGAGGCCGCCGCAC